>NZ_GG774796.1:139508-204971 GCF_000163675.1 Bacteroides sp. D22
CAAACCGGAGGAGATTGCATCTGCCATCAGACAGCATTGGTCTATTGAGAATAATCTTCATTGGCAATTGGATGTTACCTTTCGAGAAGACTACAGTAAAAAGGTGAAAAATGCAGCCAGAAACTTTTCGGTGGCAACAAAGATGGCACTTACCATACTAAAGAAGGATAAAACAACAAAAGGAAGTATGAATCTGAAAAGACTAAAAGCCGGATGGGATGAAAAATATTTGTCACAACTTTTACAGAACAATAATTTTTAATGCGTCTGCCCTGTTCTAGCATACACTAAGAATGGTGGGCTGGATATAAGCAAGAAGGCTGCAAATTTTACAAAATTTGCAGCCTTCTTGTTGTAAAAAATAGAAATAAAAAACCGGAAATCAGCTTTTGGAGTTTCTAATAAACATGGATACCGTTTATAATAAACTACTCCAAAGTTTATTATAAATATGAGATGCGTTTATGTATGAACCTGTCCATATTTTTGTATACTTCAAAACAAAAGCTTGGAATAGTGCCTGTCGGAGGTAACTATAATAAACAAATTAGGAAGTAATCTAATGATACAAGTTATTCGTTTTATGCAAAATTTAGACGTGAAGTTCCAGTATGAAACGGGTTCCTTTGGTATAGCCGATATCTAGCGTTAGGCTACCATTCATTTTTGCGGCGATAAGTGAGCAGATTGGTAATCCTAGCCCATCTCCTGTAGTGAGGTCTTTCACTTCCGTGAAAGGTTTGAAGATATTTTCCTGTTGCTCTGCCGGAATACCGATTCCCGTATCCGTCACGATAAACTGATGAGTGTGCGCACCACGTTTCTTGAACTCAAGGCTGATACGTCCTTGTTCGGTGTAGAAGGCTGCATTTCTCAATAAATAGAGAAGGATACGTTCCAGTTGTTCCTTGTTTGTCTTTACCTGAAGTTTGGGAGCATTAACTGAAGGAGTAACATCTATTTTTATATGCTCCTTAACCTTGTCCATTACATTTTCGCAGAAAGTACCTACGTTGATTTCACCCAATTCATAGAGTTCGGTTAATGAATTCTCTAATGAAGACAGCTCCTGGATATCATCGCTGAATTTCTTTAGAGCAGCGACCTGGCTCTGCATTTGGCTCGCTTCTTGAGGGGCTTTCTGTAAAAGTTCATTCGCAGAAGTAGCTAACGTATTCAAAGTCGGCTCCATCTGTGAAGATATGTTCTGTATGAATTTGGTTTTTAATTCATTATGTTCATTGGCAATCTTCACACTTTTCTTTAATTTGCGGTTGCCGGCGATAAATCTCAGTAATATGGCGGCCAGTATTGTCAGTCCGGCTACGAGGATGACTACAAGAACACACAGGCCTATAATGATGTATTGTTTGGCTGATAGCGTGTCGTCTTTTTCTTGTATAGTCAGTTGGCTTTCGTCATATTTCCTTTTCAGTACATTCAGTTCGTCTTGAGCTGTCAGCGCTTTCACGGAGTCTGTCCAAACGATGTAACTTTCATAGGTGCGTTCCATTAAAGGGGCGTTATTGGCTTTACGGGCAATTCCGATAAGGTTTTTGTAGCAATCACTCACTTTGGCGTAGTCTTTCTTTTCCTTGTATTGATTAATTAGTTTGCGGAAACAGGCATCACCTTGTGTGTTTTGGTTAAATGTATAGTAATAGTTGGCTTTTGTATACAGTAAAACTTCTGTCAGTGAGTCATTCTTGGCAAGGTTAGCGGTTTCTTCCAATTTATTCAGCTGTGTTTTTGCCTGAGCTGGATTTTTAAGTGCCGTGTACATCTGCAATCGCTCCTTGTTCACGAGGAAGCGGAGGTCATAAAAGACTTTCTTCTGATTTTGCTCTCCGGCCCATATAAGTTGGTCCATGTCACGACAAAGTTCGAATCCTTCTTTGTAAAAGTTCTCTCTGACGTATAAAGCATTAGCCTGAACACCACATTCTATTGCCTGTGGATAGTTTTCTCGGGTTGCAAATGCTTCGTATGCCTTTTTGAATAAGTAACGTGCTTTGATGTAATCTTTTTGATTGAGGCTACTTTGTGCTTGTTCTTTTAATTCTGTGGCTCTGTCTCGGGGAGTTTGAGCATAAGTCATTATACTCAAACAAAATGTCATTAAAATAGCTATTATCGATTTTCTCATATTAGAATTTATTTATTTGTTACAAATGTAAAACAAATATATGAAAAAAGATAGTGCTGATGATGAAATAATTCTCTTCTGTTTGTATTCATTGTTATTATCCTGCCCAGTTCTCTCTGTCGAGATTCCGATAACTGATAGCCTCTGCCAAATGATTGGGGAGTATTTGTTCTGCTCCTTCCAAATCGGCGATTGTACGGGCAACTTTTAAAATCCGGTCATAGGCTCGGGCAGACAGATTGAGCCGTTCCATAGCATTTTTCAGTAATGCGAGCCCTTTGGCATCTGGTTGAGCATACATTGCAAGCAGTTTGCTGTTCATTTGTGCATTGCAATAAATTCCGGTATATTCGGTGTAGCGTCTTTCCTGTATTTGACGGGCTTTTATCACTCGTTGCCTGATGATATTGCTCGATTCTCCCTGTCTTTGATCGGAAATCTTATCAAAGGGTACAGGTACAATCTCTATCTGAATGTCGATGCGATCTAATAATGGACCGGATATCTTATTCAAGTACTTTTGAACCTGTCCGGGGCTGCATACGCATGCTTTTGTCGGATGGTTGTAATATCCACAGGGGCATGGGTTCATGGATGCAATCAGCATCAGATTGGCCGGATAGCTGATAGTACTTTTGATGCGGGAAATAGTGATCTGGCGGTCTTCCAATGGTTGACGCAACACTTCCAACACTCCTCGGTTGAATTCCGGCAATTCATCTAAAAAAAGCACCCCATTATGTGCCAGACTGATTTCTCCGGGTTGTGGAAAACTACCTCCGCCAACCATCGCCACTTGGGAAATTGTGTGGTGCGGGTCGCGGAATGGGCGTTGGGAAATCAATGAGGACCCGCGTTTTAGTTGTCCGGCAACTGAATGTATCTTGGTGGTTTCTAAACTTTCGCCTAGTGAAAGAGGAGGAAGAATGGAAGGAAGGCGTTTGGCCATCATCGATTTACCGCTACCCGGAGCACCTACCATTATCAAATTATGTCCTCCGGCTGCTGCAACTTCTAGTGCCCTTTTTACATTCTCTTGCCCTTTAACGTCTGCAAAATCCAAGTCACAGTTCGTCTGTTGTTGATAGAATTCTTCCCGTGTATTAACAACAGTCGGCTCTAATTCGCGTTCATTATTGAAGAATTCGACGACCTCCTTGATATTACTGACTCCGTATACTTTTAATTGATTGACAACGGCCGCTTCCCGTGCGTTTTGTTGGGGGATGATTAGTCCTTCGAAACCATCTTCGCGCGCTTTGATAGCAATGGGAAGCGCACCTTTGATAGGTTGTATACTTCCGTCCAGACTTAGTTCGCCCATTAACAAATAGCGGGAAAACTTCTCGGAAGAGATTGTTTCGTTAGCTCCTAACAATCCGATGGCAAGAGGCAAGTCATAAGCTGAACCCTCTTTACGGATGTCGGCTGGTGCCATATTGACTACTATATTGCTAGTGGGCATTTTATAACCATTCACCAGCAATGCGGAGATAATACGTTGATGGCTTTCTTTGACCGCAGAATCCGGAAGGCCGACGAGATAGAACATACAGCCGCGCGAGCTGTTGACTTCGATTGTGATGAGTGTTGCATCAATCCCTTGAACAGCCGCTCCGAATACTTTAATTAACACGTTTGATTATTGATTATTTTTTCTTCTTATTGTCTTGTTTTTCCTTTTCTTCAGCAGCAGTGACTACTTCCTCAATTTTCTTCTTTAATTGTTCTCCTTTGAGGTTTTTCGCGAGAATCTTACCGTCTGCCGACAGAAGAATGTTGCTGGGAACTTGCTTGATGGCGTATTGTTTGGCTACTTCGGAATTTAGTCCGCCAAAATCACAGACTTGCTCCCAATTGAGCGTATCACGTTTTATAGCATCCTGCCATTCTTGTTTATCTATATCAAGGGAGATACCGAGCATGGCTATATGTTTGTTTTTCTTATATTTTTGATAGATCTCTTTTAACTCGGTATTGCTTTGGTGATTGGAAATGCTATCTCCCCATGAAGCCCAAAAGTTGATTAACAGGTTCTTTTTCTTGAAATCTTCTGATGACCGGGTAATTTTCTCTCCTTTTATATTAGATAGACTGAAAAAGGGGGCATATTTGCCTGTCCCTGTTTTCTCTGACAGAGAGATGGCTTCGTTGAGCTGTTCAATATACAGCTTGTCTTGCAATATTCCTGTCATGATTTCAATTAGCTTCTTTATTTTGTTGAAATCGGGCGAATCTTTCTGAACAAAGTATTTATCCAACAAGTAGAGGCTGACAAAAGAAGAATGATGCTTCATGATGAATTCTTCTGCTTTTTGCTCTAAATCTTTCTCGGATGGGGTAGGCAGGCTATTTAGTTCTTTCTGAAAGTTTGTAAACTCTTCATTATATATATTACCATTGATATCCAGATATTCCGGGTGATTGACATCTCCTTTTATTTTGATTTGATTTCCTTTGTCAAGGAAGATTGGATATTCTGTCTGATTGTCAATAAGTAAAAAGGCAGAAGTAATGGTGTCTATTGAAGCTGTATAAGAGAATTTATCGTTCTTCGCGAAAATGGTATCTATCCGGTCGAATGATTCGTCCATTCCATACAGATAAAGCGTATCTGTGCCCAGACCTTTGATTTCCCCGGTTATGCTAACCTTCTTTGAAGATTTACCACAACTGCATAGACAAATGATTATGAGGATTAAAATGCTACTCTTTTTCATTGCTTTGATTTCTTTTCTGCGAAAGTACGGTTTTTACAGATAAAAAAAAAGAATTGCCCGTCATTTATAATGACAGGCAATTCTTAATATTTAAAATAGAGTGGTAATTCTCTTATTTAATGATGTTCATGAAATCTGCATTTGTGAAGAATTTAGCAAATTCCAAGTCAGTAGCTGCTTTCTTAGCTAATGAAGAATCTTTAGCAACTGCGCTCTTCAAGCTGCTTGTTACCATAGAAGAATTATTAGTTCTAGCGCCTAAAACTGCCATCAGGTAGTCAGTGTAAGCATCAGGTCTTTCTACGTTAGCCAACGTGTTTTTAGCTTTGTTATAGTCCTTAGCAAGGATTTGAGCCAAAGCAGCACTGTTAGTCTTAGAGTCACCGAATGAGTTTACTGCTCTTTCATATTGACCTTGAGCGATGTACAGGTTACCCATAGATTCGCCAAGTTCTTTTGTGCCGGCAGCTTTACCGAAGTATGCTTCTGCAGCAGCTTTGTCACCCTTCATCAAAGAGATCAAACCTAAGTTCATGTTAACTTCAGGAGTAGCATTAACGCTGGCAGCTTTCTTGAAGTAAGATTCTGCTTTGTCAATGTTACCAGCCTGGTAAGCTAATTTACCTAAGTTGTTGTAACCACGGTAATCGTTCGGGAACTGTTTGGTAGCTTGAGTGTAGATAACTTCTTGCTTAGCAGGATCGCTAGTCAGTGTAGCAGCATACAGCAATTCTTCTACGTTCAGTTCAGAAGGATTAGAAGAAGCCAACTTAGCGATTTCTTCGTCAGACTTACCGATGATTTCATAGTTCAAAGTCAAACGAGAACGACGCAATTGAGGAAGAATAGTGTTAGCCAATTCTTTGTATACAGCAGAGATGTTTTTGATTTCGCTTTCTCTTTGAGCAGGATCTTGGTACATTGCAATAACGCGGAGAATCAACTCTTTGTCTTGGATGTTAGATTTAGAAACCAGTTCTTGGAAACCTTCCCAGTCCTGTGCAGTATATTTAGCATCGATTGGAGCATCGATTTTTGCTTTCTTCAGGTCTTTGCTCAACATTTTAGTTGTGTTGCCTTCACGGTTTTCAGCAAGAGTAGTATTCAAGCTTACACCACCATCAGGAGAAGCGTATGCAGAAACTTCGATGTTGCTGATCTTCTTGTTAGCAGCTTCGTTGACGTTAGCTACTTCTTTGTTGAATTCTTTAGCAGTCTTCAATTCGCTGGAACGAATGTTAGCTTGTTGGATCAAGAACATGATGTTGGCATCGTGTTTTTCTTTGATGATACGTTGGAAAGCGTCTTCGCCCAATGCAGGGTTAGCGTTACCTAATGTATTGTTTACTAATTCAGAAGTAGAGATTACACCATCAGCTATTTTCACAGCAGGAATAGTCACCACTTTCTTTCCGATAGTAGCTTTGAATTCCAGATACAATTCTGACTTAGCCATTTCAGGAACATAGTCAAAAGAAGTTTTCATCGTGTAGCTACCGCCCATCTTGTAAGAGATAGTCTGGTCGTTACCTTCCACTTTTTCACCTTGGAAAGTAGCTGGTTGGCCTTTAGCTTCGCCGCCATTCCATTTCAAAACCGGAGTAACTTCTACAACCGCTTTTTTGTTGAAATACTTTTCAGGAAATTTACCATTGATGGTCGCAGGAACTTTACCACCTACTGCCTCCAGCACTTGCGGAGTAACAGTGAAGTAATCAGCTGACAATTCACCCATTTTTTTGCTGCAAGAAGAGAATAATGCAACAACCATTGCCATGAGTAAAGGCAAGTACAACTTCTTAGTCATTTTAGGTATAAATTAAATGTTTGTAATTGAAATATCGTCTATTTGCCAATCTCCTTCTGCTCACACAGAAAAAGTAACGCAAAGATATTAATTCTTAATATAATTATATAGATAAGGGGGCGATTTTATCATAATTTAATGAAATAACTCCTCTTTTTCTTTCCTATACTTGATATTTCGTGGGTGATGCTCGATAATCTCACTACGAAGCATATTGCGGTCGATGTGGGTATAGATTTCCGTTGTCGCAATGGATTCATGTCCGAGCATACATTGAATGGCTCTCAAATTGGCTCCACCTTCCAGTAAATGAGTGGCAAAGGAGTGCCGGAAAGTGTGCGGACTGATGTTTTTGGTAATACCCGCTTTTTGTGCTAATTCTTTTATCATGTGAAAGATCATAATCCGGGAAAGACCTTTGCCTCTCCGCTGACTGACGAAAACGAAATCCTCATGCCCTTTTTTCACTTCAATCTGGTTACGGTCTGTGATGTAAAGCTTTATTTCATTAATAGCCCGGGGGGAGATTGGTACGAGTCGTTGTTTGCTTCCTTTTCCTTCTACTTTGATAAAGCCTTCATCAAAATAGAGGTCGGATAGTTTAAGGGTGATAAGTTCTGATACCCGAAGTCCGCAGCTGTATAGTGTTTCTAAAATAGCTCTGTTTCGCTGTCCTTCAGCTTTACTGCGGTCGACGGCGGAGATAATCCGGTCAATTTCCTCCACAGTCAGTACTTCGGGAAGTTTGAAACCTATTTTAGGGCCTTCTAATAGTTCACTGGGATCTGCTTCCAGATAGTTTTCGAGGATGAGGAAACGGAAAAATGATTTGATTCCTGATAAGATGCGGGCTTGTGAACGGGGATGAATGCCGATGTCATGTAATCCGGCCGCAAAACGTTGAAGATCGGACAGGCATACGTCCAATACGTAAATCCCTTCCAATGTCAGAAAGCTCATCAGTTTGTCCAGATCCGTCAGATAGGCATCCAGAGTATTAAGAGATAAGGACTTTTCGAGTTTGAGATACTGCTGATACTTCCTGATTATCAGCTCTTGTTGTTCCTTCTTATGCTTTTTTTCGTTGATTTCCATTTCTTTTTTCTACCTTTGCACATTCTTTCAGATACAAAGGTATAAAAAAACAGGATTGCGCGATGAAGATACAAATTATTAATGGCCCGAATATTAATCTGTTGGGTAAGCGTGAACCTTCCATTTACGGAAGCGTTACATTTGAAGATTACTTGGCTGATCTTCGCAAAAGATACGTTGACGTGGAGATCGACTATTTTCAATCGAACATCGAGGGAGAAATGATAGACTGCATACAGCAGGTGGGATTTGATGTGGATGGTATAATCTTGAATGCAGGTGCGTATACACATACTTCCATAGCTTTGCAGGATGCTATTCGTTCTGTGACATCTCCGGTGATTGAGGTGCATATTTCTAATGTGCATAGTCGCGAGTCTTTTCGGCACGTATCGATGATTGCTTGTGCTTGTAAAGGAGTGATTTGTGGCTTTGGGCTAAATTCGTACCGTTTGGCTTTGGAGGCTTTATTGGATAGATAATAAATAAGGTAATAATATATAATAGGTAGAAAGACTATGTTATTGAAACAGACTAAGATTGTGGCTTCCATCTCGGATAGACGTTGTGATGTGGATTTTATAAAACAGTTGTTTGAAGCTGGGATGAATGTAGTGCGTATGAATACAGCGCATGCTAGCCGTGAAGGTTTTGAAGCTTTGATTGCAAATGTACGTGCTGTGTCCAACCGTATTGCGATTTTGATGGATACAAAAGGTCCGGAAGTTCGTACAACGGCTAATGCAGAGCCGATTCCATATAAAATAGGAGAGAAAGTAAAGATTGTAGGTAATCCGGATTTGGAAACAACCCGTGAGTGCATTGCTGTTTCATATTCGAACTTTGTGTCTGACCTGAATATCGGTGGTACGATTCTGATTGATGATGGCGATCTGGAACTGGAAGTTATTGATAAGACGGATGGTTATTTGCTGTGTGAAGTTAAGAACGATGCTACTTTGGGAAGCCGTAAAAGCGTAAATGTCCCGGGTGTTCGTATCAATCTTCCTTCATTAACGGAAAAAGACCGTAACAATATTCTTTATGCTATCGAAAAGGATATTGATTTTATCGCTCACTCTTTCGTACGTAACCGTCAGGATGTACTTGACATACGTGAAATTCTGGATGCACATAATAGTGATATTAAGATTATTGCTAAGATTGAGAATCAGGAAGGGGTGGATAATATCGATGAAATCCTGGAAGTGGCAGATGGCGTAATGGTTGCTCGTGGTGACTTGGGTATCGAAGTGCCTCAAGAACGTATTCCGGGAATCCAGCGTGTATTGATTCGCAAGTGTATTCTGGCAAAGAAGCCGGTAATCGTTGCTACTCAAATGCTCCATACAATGATAAATAATCCTCGTCCGACTCGTGCGGAAGTGACTGATATTGCCAATGCAATCTACTATCGTACAGATGCTTTGATGTTGAGTGGAGAAACTGCTTATGGTAAGTATCCGGTAGAAGCGGTGAAAACGATGACTAAAATTGCGGCTCAGGCAGAAAAAGATAAACTGGAAGAAAATGATATCCGTATTCCGTTAGATGAGAATAGTAATGATGTTACGGCGTTCCTTGCTAAACAAGCAGTAAAAGCTACTTCTAAGCTAAAAATACGTGCTATTATCACTGATAGTTATAGCGGACGCACTGCTCGTAATCTGGCTGCTTTCCGTGGAAAGTATCCAGTGCTGGCTATCTGCTATAAAGAAAAGACAATGCGTCATTTGGCTTTGTCTTATGGTGTGGAAGCTATCTATATGCCGGAATTGGCTAACGGACAGCAATATTACTTTGCGGCATTGCGTCGCCTGTTGAAAGAAGGCCGTTTGCAACCTTCCGATATGGTCGGTTATTTAAGTAGTGGTAAGGCAGGAACAAAGACCTCATTCCTCGAAATCAATGTAGTGGAAGATGCTTTGAAGCATGCAGAGGAGACTGTATTACCAAACAACAACCGTTATCTTTAATTTTTAAAGAGGTAAGTTTTATGCAGGAAACCGAATCGATAGACGAATATATTTTGCAGCATATTGATCCCGAGAGCGATTACTTGAAATCGCTCTATCGGGATACGCATGTAAAGCTCCTTCGTCCTCGTATGGCTTCCGGGCATTTGCAGGGACGGATGCTGAAGATGTTTGTAGAAATGATTCAGCCTCGTCAGATATTGGAAATCGGAACGTATAGCGGCTACTCCGCCCTTTGTTTGGCGGAAGGTCTGCCGGAAGGTGGACTGTTGCATACGTTTGAGATCAATGATGAACAAGAGGACTTTACCCGTCCATGGCTGGAGAAATCACCGTTTGCCGATAAAATTCGTTTTTATATAGGTGATGCTTTAGAACTTGTTCCGCGTTTAGGTGTTACTTTTGATATGGCTTTTATTGATGGCGATAAACGTAAGTATATTGAATACTACGAGATGACATTGGCGTATCTTTCCGAAGGTGGATATATCATTGCTGATAATACTTTGTGGGACGGGCATGTGCTTGAACAGCCTCGTAATACGGATGCTCAAACAATTGGTATTAAAGCCTTTAATGATTTGGTAGCACAAGATGTGCGAGTGGAAAAAGTAATACTTCCTTTGCGTGACGGATTAACGATTATAAGGAAGAAAATAGTAAGTAGTAAATCGTAAAACAGTAAATAACTTTATGGAAACAACCAGACAGAATAAGATATCTCGCCTGTTGCAGAAAGAGCTAAGTGAGATATTCCTGCTTCAAACAAAGTCCATGCCGGGTACATTGGTCTCTGTTAGCGCAGTTCGCATCAGTCCTGATATGAGTATTGCCCGTGTCTACCTCAGTGTTTTTCCTTCAGAGAAAGCAGAAGAGATGGTGAAGAATATCAATAACAATATGAAATCCATTCGTTATGAGCTTGGGACTCGTGTACGTCACCAGCTGCGTATCATTCCTGAACTGAAATTCTTCGTGGATGATTCATTGGATTATATTGAGAAAATAGATTCATTGCTGAAGTGAAATAATTCATTACAGAGGTGAACTTCCCTTTTTATATAGCCAGGCGTTATCTTTTTTCAAAGAAAAAGCATAATGCTATTAATATCATATCCGGCATTTCTGTATGTGGGGTGGCTCTTGCTACACTTGCTTTGGTTTGCACTCTTTCTGTTTTTAATGGTTTTCAGGATATGGTGGCCAGCTTTTTTACGGCTTTTGATCCACAGTTGAAAATTACGGTCCGTGAAGGAAAAGTCTTTGATGCACAAGATGAACGGATTCGTGCCGTTTGTGCACTTCCTGAAGTGGAGGTGTTTACAGAGACGCTCGAAGAGAATGCAATGGTGCAATACAAGGACCGTCAGGCTATGGTTGTACTAAAAGGGGTGGAAGATAATTTTGAAGAATTGACGGCCATAGACAGCATACTTTATGGCGCGGGAGAATTCGTTCTTCATGATTCGATCGTGAATTATGGCGTCATGGGAGTGGAATTGGTTGCGACTTTGGGAACTGGTTTGGAGTTTGTCGATCCTCTTCAGGTATATCTTCCCAAACGAAATGCCAAAGTGAATATGGCAAATCCCGGCGCTTCTTTTAACCGTGATTATCTGTATTCTCCAGGTGTCGTATTTGTGGTGAATCAGCAAGAATATGATGGAAAATATATTCTGACTTCTCTCGATTTTCTTCGTCAGCTTCTGGATTATACAACAGAAGTCTCTGCGATGGAATTGAAATTGAAACCTAATGTAAATACTTCATCGGTACAATCTAAAATAGAAAACATACTAGGTGATGATTTTGTTGTTCAGAATCGTTATCAGCAGCAGGCAGATGTTTTCCGTATTATGGAGATAGAGAAGCTAATCTCTTATTTGTTCCTCACTTTTATTTTAATGATAGCCTGTTTTAATGTGATAGGCTCCCTTTCTATGTTGATCTTGGATAAGAAGGATGATGTAGTAACTTTGCGGAGTCTTGGAGCTAGTGATAAACTCATCTCCCGAATATTCCTCTTTGAAGGACGTCTCATTTCTCTTTTTGGCGCTATTTCCGGTATTGTCCTGGGCTTAATCCTATGTTTTATACAACAGAAATTCGGTATAATTTCATTGGGAGGCGGTGGTGGTACTTTTGTTGTAGATGCCTATCCTGTCAGCGTTCACGCTTGGGATGTCGTATTAATCTTTATCACAGTTTTAGCCGTTGGTTTTCTCTCCGTATGGTATCCTGTACGTTATCTAAGTAAGAGACTTTTATAGCTAAATGGTAATGTTTTTATTATAGCCATTTTTCTATAATTGATAACTTTTAATTCCTTTTTATGGTGTTTTATTTTCGTAATTGATACGATACTGCTATATTTGGCTCAATTTTGTTAATTGGAAATAATCTATAAATACTTCTGTGAAACTTGAGAATAATGAAATATGTAGAATAGTAGACGGCGATGAAATTGCTTTCAATCGTTTTATGGAGCATTATTCTTCGCGTTTATATCACTATACATTTGCGCTACTTGGCCAGAAGGAGTCAGCTGAAGAGATTGTGAGTGATGTTTTTTTTGAAGTTTGGAAAAATAGAAAAAGTCTGGCTGAAATTGGCAATATGAATGCTTGGATCCAGACAATCACCTATCGAAAAGCGATTTCTTTTTTGCGGAAGGAAACTGGAAAGTATGAATTGTCATTTGATGATATCGAAGATTTTATTTTTGAGCCGGTTCAATCTCCAGCCGAGGAGATGATTAGTAAGGAAGAAATGGCTAAAATTAATGACGCCATTCAACAACTTCCTCCCAAGTGTAAACATGTCTTTTTCTTAGCAAAAATAGACGGGCTTCCTTATAAAGATATTGCAGATATGTTGAACATATCAGTGAAGACTATCAATAACCATATTGCTTTTGCGTTAGATGAAATTGCTAAAAGATTGAATATGAAATCTCGCAAGAGCTAAGTTTTTTACTCTCCTGCATTATTAATGCCTTATTTTTTCACATAGCTAACTCCACTTTTATTCTTTTTACCCGAAAAATGAAAAAAATCATTTTTGACTGGGAGATTTTTTTTTTAGTTGCGTCTTTATCTATAGAACAACATTAAAATAGGATTATGAGCTTGAAAGAATACCATCGTCTCGCAGATTTATTTAGTAAATTGAATTCTCAAGAAAATATTGAGGATGATTTTACTTCTATGCCTGATGCTGAGAAGTTGAAATTCTTTTGGGAAAATTGTGTGCAGGAAAAGATTGATTCATCTTCTATCATAGAGAAGACTCAACGAAAGATGCGAAAAGATGCTATGAAGCGCAGAAAGAAATATTTCTTAGTTGCTTCAGCTTCTATTGCTGCTTCCTTTTTGATTTGCATTTCAACTATTTATTTTTTTAATCAGAATGGAAGTGTTAATTTAGACTTCCAGGCTATTGCTGAAGAAATGGATAGCCAATCTGTTGAGGAAGTGACTCTTATTACTTCCAAGGAACAGCTTAATTTGGATGAAGATGTTTTCATTAAGTATTCGAAAGAGGGGAAAGTTGCTGTCAATTCACAAGTGATAAAAGAGAAAGAAGAGAAAACCAAAGAGGAACAAGAATATAATCAGTTGCTTGTCCCTGCGGGGAAAAGGGCTAGAGTAGAATTGTCTGATGGGACTCGGCTGGTCGTTAACTCCCAGTCAAAAGTGATTTATCCTCGTTGTTTTAAAGGAGACATTCGTAAAATCTATGCCCAAGGAGAAGTTTTCCTGGAAGTTGCGCATGATAAGAAACATCCTTTTATAGTGGAGTCTGATGATTTTAAACTGCAAGTGTTAGGAACGAAGTTCAATATCTCGAATTATAAAGGAGGAACAACTAATATTGTATTGGTGGAAGGTGCGGTAGAAGTTACTGATAAGAATGAAAAGAAAGCACGTTTGAATCCTAATGATCTGTTGAATATAGCAAATGGTACAATTGCTTATCAAAAGCAAGTTGATGTAGCAGAGTATATTAGTTGGGTAGAGGGGATTATGTTATTGAATGGTAATGATTTGTCGCAGATCATTCAAAGACTAAGCATCTACTATGGTATATCTATTCAATGTGATCCAATTATTGGTAAAGAAAAAGTGTATGGGAAATTAGATTTGAAAGATGATATAGACGAGGTGATTGAATGTATTCAGCAAACCCTGTCATTCACGATCGAAAAAAGTGATACTAGTATATATTTAAATAAATAATTTTTTTAATTAATCTTTTAATATGTTTGCCTATGAAGAACAGACTGCCATTATGACAAAAAAAATCGGATAAATATTGCCGTATTTACCCGATAGTAATTCCCTAGTTAAATCAATAAATCCAAAATTGTTAACCTAAAAAGAAATTTTTATGGTAAAGAAAACTATTTTTTTACACTTAAAGAAAAGACTTAAGCTTTTTTGCATTATAAACGTCTTTTTTATGATTCCATTCTCTTCATTCGGTACTAATTCTATTAGTTGGAATTCCGAAGAAGATTTATTCTCAGTACAGTATGAGAATGTTACAGTTAAAGATATTTTAGATTATATCGAAAAACATAGTAAGTATATTTTTATTTACTCTGCTAATGTTCAGAAAAATCTGAATAACAAAGTCTCCATTTCAGTTTCCAATAAGAAAATAGATGCTGTATTAAAAGAGTTGTTCTCAGAGACAGGACTGAATTATAAGATGTCGGGAAGACAAATTACTATTTCGGTGCCAGAAGCTCCTAAAGTACAGCAAACTATACAACAAAAGGGTATTAAGGTAACAGGTAACGTTTCAGATGAAAAAGGTGAGCCTTTGATTGGTGTAACAATCATTTTGAAAAATGATTCCACAGTGCATGCATTGACAGACATGAATGGTAATTATAGTATTATTGTTCCTGAAAGAAAATCTGTGCTTTCTTTCCGTTATATTGGTTTTATTCCTAAAGAAGAGGTTGTTAATAACCGAAAGGTTGTTAATGTACAAATGGTAGAAGATGTTGGTCAATTAGATGAGGTTGTAGTGGTTGCCTATGGCGCACAAAAGAAAGAGTCTGTTGTTGGTTCTATCACAACGATTGAACCTGCAAAGTTAAAGGTTTCTACTACTCGTTCAATAAGTAATAATCTGGCTGGTACAGTTGCCGGTGTATTAGCTGTGCAACGTTCTGGTGAACCGGGATATGATAATTCTTCTTTCTGGATTCGTGGTATTAGTACATTCCAGGATGCCGGACAAAACCCATTGGTTTTGATTGATGGTATAGAACGCGATTTGAATAATATTGATCCTGAAGAGATAGAATCTTTTTCTGTGTTGAAAGATGCTGCTGCAAGTGCTGTTTATGGAGTGCGGGGAGCTAATGGTGTTATTTTAATTAATACAAAACGCGGACAAGTTGGTAAACCTCGTGTGACTGTAAAGGCTGAATTTGCAGCTACACAGCCAGTTAAACTTCCCGAGTATTTGGGTGCGGCAGATTATATGCAGGTTTTGGATGATATCTTGATGGATACAGGACAACAGCCTAAATATACAGATCGTATTGCAAAAACTCGTGCAGGTTATGATCCTGATTTATATCCGGACGTGAATTGGATGGATGCAATTGCAAATGATTATGCTTCGAATCAGCGTGTAACAGTAGATATTTCTGGTGGTACGGAGACATTACGTTATTCTTTTGTTGCTGCTGCGTATAATGAACGTGGTATTTTGAAACGTGATAAAAGCTATGATTGGGATCCTACTATTAAATTGCAACGTTATAACGTTCGTTCTAATGTGGATTTGAAATTAAGTCCTACTACGCAATTACGTTTTAATATTGGTGGATATTTGCAAGATAGAAATTCTACAACGAAAGATATATCTCAAATTTTCCAGAAAGCGTTCGTTGCTGTACCTCATGCTTTCCCTGCACAGTATTCCAGTGGACAGATACCGACAACAGAGGAGCCAAACGTTTGGGCATGGGCTACTCAAAGTGGATATAAAAGAAGAAGTGACAGTAAGATTGAAACACTGTTTTCTGTAGAACAAGATTTGAAATTCTTACTTCCGGGATTGAAAGTAAAAGGTACATTCTCATTTGACAGGTTTTCTTCAGGTACTGTTTCTCGTGGAAAGACACCGGATTATTATGTACCTGCTACAGGACGTGATGATGAAGGTAATTTGATTATAGCATCAAAATCCAATGGTACTAATTTCCTGGATTACTCAAAAAGCGGTGACTATGGAAATAAGAGCGTATATATGGAAGCAACTTTGTCTTATGACCGTACATTCGCAGAGAAACATTCCGTTGCTGCAATGTTATTGTTTAATCGTCGTAATTATGATGATGGAAGCAAGTTGCCTTACCGTAATCAGGGATTGGCAGGACGTGCATCTTATACCTATTCGGGTAAATATGTAGGTGAATTTAATTTTGGCTATAATGGCTCTGAAAATTTTGCCAAAGGTAAACGTTATGGCTTTTTCCCTTCAGGAGCAATTGGCTGGATTGTATCGGAAGAGGCATTTATGCAACCATTGCGTAAGGTCATATCTAAATTGAAATTGCGTGCGTCTTATGGTCAGGTAGGTAATGCTAATTTAGGTGGACGCCGTTTTGCGTACCTTTCTACAATTACCGATGACTATGATACATTAAACATGTATAAATGGGGATTGGATAGTAGTTATGGTTTAACTGGTATGGCGGAAGGTGAGTTTGCTGTACAAGATTTGACGTGGGAGATTGTTAATAAGATGAATTTGGGGGTTGAGCTAGGTTTCCTGAATGGTATGATTGATTTGCAATTAGATTATTTCGACGAACGCCGTAAAGATATATTTATGCCACGTGAGTCTGTTCCGATGACGGCTGGATTTATGAAGCAGCCTTGGAAGAATTTTGGAAAAGTGACTAATCAGGGTGTAGAAGTTTCCTTAAATGTTAATAAACAGTTTGGCAAAGACTTATTTGTCAGCTTAATGGGAACATTTACCTATGCTCATAATGAAATAACAGAAAAGGATGAACCTAGTGCAGTAGTTGGTACTAACCGTGCTGAAACAGGACATCCGGTAGGGCAATTAACTGGCTATATAGCAGAAGGTTTGTTTACAGAAGACGATTTTGAAGACGTAAGTACAGGTAAACTGAAAGAAGGAATTCCGACTCAAAGTTTTGTAAGCAAACTCCGCCCGGGAGATATCAGATACAGGGATGTCAATGGTGATGGTAAAGTGGACGTATTTGATAAATCGCCAATCGGAGGAACAAAAGATCCGGAGATAGTATATGGCTTTGGACTGAATATGAAATATAAGGATCTAGATTTTGGAGCTCTCTTTCAAGGAATAGGTCGTAGTTGGAATATTTTAGGATCAAGCATTATTCCGGGTGCCAATAGAGGAGTGACAGGCAATATGTTTACTAATGCAAATGATCGTTGGACTGTAGACAACCCAAGTCAGAACGTATTTTATCCGCGATTGGATGACGGTATAAATAGTAATAATAACCAACCATCTACATGGTGGCTGCGGAATATGAGTTTTTTACGTTTAAAAAACATTGAACTTGGTTATTCCTTACCAAAGAATTTGTGGAGAAATACTACAGTTATATCAGGCATTCGTCTTTTCGTGAGAGGAACAAATCTTTTAACATTCTCAAAATTTGATTTGTGGGATCCGGAAGTCGAAAATACTACAGGGGCTGCGTACCCAATTATGAAATCGTTATCTGCAGGTTTTGAAATTAAATTCTAATAATAGCGCATATGAAAAATAGCATATTAAAATTTATAGTACTAAGTATTATTACGACATTTACTTTTTCTTCTTGTTCTGATTATCTGGATAAGCAACCGGATGACCAGTTGGATTTAGAATCAGTATTTGAGAATAAAAAGAATATGGAACGTTGGCTGGCATATATTTATCGCGGCCTGCCCGAATATTATACTTATGATGGTCCCGATGCCATAGCTGATGAACTGATTCCTTCAGTTGGTTGGGAAGCGCAAGGATTTAAAGCCATTCAATATCAAAAAGGTAACTGGACAGCAGACAATCCCGGGGTAATTGCTTATTGGAATACTTATCCCAAATATATTCGTTCTGCTTATTTGTTTATAAAACATGCTCACCCATTGGAGGCTGTACCGGCTGAAGAAGTAGACTTTATGAAAGCTGAATGCCGTTTCTTTATAGCTTATTATAATTCTATGATGGCTATAGCTTATGGTTCAGTTCCTATTATTCGCGAGGCTAGTGAAAGTACTTCGGCTGATGATCTGATGTTGAAACAAGAGCCGTTTTATAATGTAATTGATTGGGCAGATCAAGAAATGCTGGAAGCTTCAAAACAATTGCCTGCCACTCAAACTGAAGATAAGAAATATGGCCGTGTGACTTCTGTTGGATGTTTGGCAATGCGTGCTCGTATGTTATTATTTGCTGCTAGCGACTTGGTGAATGGTAATCCTGCATTGGCGAATATAAAAAACATTGATGGAACCCCTATCTTTAATTCTGCACATGATCCGGAACGATGGAAAAGAGCAGTAGATGCTTGTAAACTGGTTATCGATGAGGCGGAAGCCGCTGGCTATCATTTGCATTATGAATATTTGGATAACGGTGATATTGATCCTTTTCTTTCTTATCAGAATGCAGTGATGAAGAGATGGAACGAAGCTAACAGAGAATTACTGTTTGTTCGCACAATGGATTCCGGTGGATGGTATGATAAAAACTGTATTCCACGTGGTTTGGGTATTAATGGAGTGGGAGCGATCGGAATAACCCAATCTTTGGTTGATGCTTTTTTCATGAGAAACGGTCAAAGACCTATTATAGGTTATAATTCGGATGGTTCTCCTAAAGTTAACCCTGATGCTAATTATTCAGAGACAGGCTTTAGTACGCAAAAAGAGACCTATTCTACAAAGTGGCAGTATGGGTCTTCAGAAGGAGATCGTAATAAAGATGAAAATGTAGTTGTAGATGCCAATACCTATAAAATGTATTGTGACCGCGAGCCTCGTTTTTATATTTCAGTACTGCATAACGAACAATGGCATATTGGTGGTAAGAGAAATACAGATTTCTATATGGATGGTAAAGACGGTGGTCCTTCTCATGACGCTCCATGGAGCGGCTATCTGGTACGTAAGAGAGTAGATCCATCTGCAAATCCCAAAGAAGGTAGTGGAGATTATAAAAACCGTCATGGTGCATTATGTCGTTTAGCAGAGATCTATTTAAGTTATGCTGAGGCGTTGAATGAATATAGCATTGAGAAGGGCACTTATACTGCCAATCAAAAAGAGATTCTGAAATATGTCAATTTGATTCGTGAGCGTGCGGGTATTCCCGAATATAGTGTTTCAGCTGAAGAAGGCAAGATAACAGCCCCATCAGATCCTGTAGAAATGCGCGAGTTAATTCGTCAAGAAAGGCGTGTGGAATTGAATTGTGAATCTGGACTTCGTTTTAATGATCTGCGTCGCTGGAAATTAGCCGAGAAAGTATTGGATGGTGATTTTTATGGCATGAATGCTTATATTAAAGTATCCGATGCGGACTATAGAAATAAATATTATACTCGTACAGTATATCAGACACGTAAATTTATAAGCTATTGGTGGCCTATTCCACAGGACGATATTGATAAGAATTGGAATTTGGTACAAACTCCTGACTGGACCGTCGGAAACCAATAAATAGTTATAATATTAATATATTGAATATAGATATGAAAAACGGATATATATTTAAGAAGAACCTTTTACGGTTCTTCTTCCTGACACTTGCTTCGTGTTTCATAGTAGCATGCAATGATGATGACGATGCTACTAATTCGCTCGACAATCGTACAAGTTTAGTTCTTACTCCTTCTGATTATGAAATAGAACTCAAGGAAGATACCCCGGATGAGGTTGCATTGACGTTAAACTGGACGGAAGCTGACCCAATAGGCTCTGACTATTATATTTCCTATCTTTATAAAATGGATCTGGAAAATAACAGTTTTGGAACAAACACAATGATAAGGGAGTATATTGATGATGATTTTTCTAAAAGTTATACTCATAAAGAATTGCAGAGTTTATTGGTGTCAAAGTGGAAGCAGCAGCCTGGTGATTTAGTAAAGTTACAAGCCCGTATTATCGGTTCTGTAGAAGGACCTAAGTTTGTAAAACCGGAAGTTTCTACAGTTACTATAAAAGTAAAGATGTATTCTGAAAAGACTTTTGTAGCAGACCATCTTTATATGTCAGGCACAGCTGTTGATGGTGAAGATCTTGAAATCTTGCCAATGGAAAGTCAGCCGAAGCGTTATGTTTCCATTTGTGACTTGAAGGCAGGTAATCTTCACTTCCCGATTGTTTGGAAAGATGAAAATAAGATTAATGCCATCTCACCAGTTGCTGCAGAACAACAGATAACTGATGGAGCAATGGAAGCTAAAATTAAGGGGATAGATAATGCTGGATATTGGGTGATTCCTGAAGATGGGCAGTATCGTGTAGTGGTAGATTTTGAAACACGTACCGTTACTATAGGTTTGGCTAGTAATTTTATAGAAGCTGATAAAATCTATATTGCCGGAACTTGTGTTAGCGCAGATGTAGAGATGACTCGCACGATAGAAGATGAAAATCAATATGCGTTCCATGCAGAACTGCAACCAGGTACTATTTATTTCCCGATCTTGTTTAATGGACAGAAAGATATGGCTATTGCTCCGGAAGAATCAGGCGATTTTACAGATGGTACAGCAATGAATATCTCGACAATGAGTCCGGAAGCAGCTGCGCTTGGTTATCATTGGAATATTAAGATTGCGGGTGTCTATCGTATTGTGATTAACATAAATACTAAAAAAGTTACGATTTACTCCCCCGAAACAGATCCTAAACCAATGGTTGTTTCGTGGACATGGAACAATAATACGGTGACTACCACTATCGAAAGAGTCTTTATTTGGGGACCATACGATGGATGGGCTAAAGATGGCACTGGTGATACAGGATTCACTATGGCTCATTCTATGACACCTAGTTTGGCAAATCCTTATTTGTTTATATACAAAGGAGCGGAGTTACCCAGAAAGAACTCCATTAAAGACAAAGATGGAAATGCACATCCGGGTGGATTGAACTTTAAAGTCGGACCGCAAAGTGCAGGTTGCTATACCTTTGGCTCAACAGCAGATGCCATCAGAGGATCTTATGACGGTTGCCTTGATATTGCAGAGAGTGACTACAATCAGAAACAGACTGTAGTCGGAGGGCAATCTCACAACCGCTATGCCTTCTTTAGTGTACCTGTAGGAGTTAATTACATAGAATTAGATATTAAAGAACTGACAGTCTTCTTTGATAAGAGATAATCAAGCAGGATAAAATTAAGAGTGCTATATCAATCTCGTGATTTTTATATGAATAAAGAGAACAATGATATAGCACTCTTTAAAAAAACAATTAGTAGTATGGTTATAAGAAAGATTAGTTATTATAGAGTAATTGTGTCTCTTTGTCTGTTTATGTTCCTTTTATCTCCTGTTTTCGGAGACGAGATTTCAGCCGTTTCATTTGATAAGGAACTACCGGAGAATAACATAGTTACGATTCAGCCTGATTCTTTGCGTATTCTTCATAACCCGCTTACAGGATGGGTGCTCTATGCAAGTATGGGAGTGGATGCTGCGGATTTTTGGGCACAGTATGACCATATGTATATTCCTGAACTGGGACACAATGTTAGTGTGACAGATTATGCTCATACGCTTTATATTCGCGCTAGTTGGACAGATTTTAATCCACAGGAAGATGTATATGGTTGGAAAATAGATTCTAATTTAAGAGCATATATTGAAGGAGCTTATCAGCGGAATATGCGTTTGGCATTTCGTGTTGTAGTTGACAGTCGTGATAAGAGAACAGAATTTACTCCTCAATTTGTAAAAGATGCCGGTGCAAAAGGATTTATGAATAAAGGTAAATGGTCACCTTATTCTGACGATTCAGTTTTTCAGAAGTACTATACTAAATTTGTGAAGGCCCTGGCTAAAGATTTCAACGATCCTTCGAAAGTTGAATTTATAGATGGATTCGGACTTGGGAAATGGGGAGAATATCATACAATGATTTATTCAACAGGTGATGATACTCCAAAGAAAGCAGTTTTTGATTGGGTGACAGATATATATTCTCAAGCTTTTGATAAAGTTCCAGTAGTAATTAACTACCATAGATGGATTGGTGCGGGAAAAGATTGGGTAGATGATGAACATTTTGCTGCTGACAGTGAAGAAATGTTGGAAGAAGCAATCAAGAAAGGATATTCATTGCGTCATGATGCATTTGGCATGACAACCTATTATGGCAGTTGGGAGCGTAGGTTCGCAAAAAAATATCGTAATATCTGCCCCATTATTATGGAAGGTGGCTGGATTGTCAAATCACATAGTTATTGGCAGGATCCTAGAGGATATCGCAAGGATTCACACGAGGACGTAAGACGCGGTGAGTTTGATGACAGCAAAGAGGCACATGTCAATATGATGGATTTCCGTTTTGGCGATACAGAGTCTTGGTTTAAAGATGCTTTTGATTTAGTACGCCGATTCCTTCGGGAAGGCGGGTATAGGCTCTACCCCAGTGAGATCTCTTTACCGTTAGAAGTCTCTAAAAAAACAACTCCGACTATTAAACATTGCTGGAACAATATGGGATGGGGGTACTGTCCTACTAATATTCCGCAATGGAATCAAAAATATAAAGTAGCTTTCGCTTTGCTCGATTCTGAAACGAATGAGGTGCGATATACATTTGTGGATACGAATACAGATTTATCCAAGTGGATAAAAGGAAGTCCCGCTGAATATGTATTTGAGCCGGATATGTCCAAAGTTGAAACGGGTACTTATGTTTGGGCTGTGGGCCTGGTTGACCGGAGTAATAAAGATCTCATAGGGCTGGACATTGCCGCCAAAGGGGATATATTGGATTCGGGCTGGTTAAAATTGTCGAAAGTAAGCATAAAAAAATAAGAGCTATAGGTATGAAGATTAATTTTCAAAATATGTGCAGTTTGAGAAAAATAAGTTGTGGGCTTATTTTTTCTATGGCTATATCATTAGTCGCTTGCGGCAGTGATAATGATGAAGAAGGAGGTGGTAATGGTGATGATGGTTTGGTAGAAGATACTTCTATTCCTGGAAACAGCATTGTCACGGTAAAGCAGAATCGAAATATCATTTTGCATAATCCTCTTTCCGGATGGGTATTATATGCGGGTATTGGTGATGGTTTATCTTCCACATTCTGGCAGGATTATGATAATTTTCCGTCATCGGAAGGCACTGTAAAGGTCTCTGATTATGCAAATACCTTATACCTTCGTGGTGCCTGGGCTGATTTTAATCCTGAAGAAGGAAAATATGCATGGAACTCCGATTGTGATACCCCTTCGGCTAAGCGACTGAAGATGTTGATAGAGGGAGCTAAGCAAAGAAATATGAAATTGGCCTTTACTTTTGTGGTGGATAGCCGTGATAAGCACTATAATTTTACTCCGAATTTTGTAAAAGAGGCTGGCGCGAAAGGATATGAAACACAAACAGGTTCAGTAAAAGTATGGTCTCCCTATCCGGATGATCCTATTTTCCAGAAATATTATGAGAAATTTATCAGGGCTTTGGCTAAGGATTTTAATGATCCCGACAAAGTACAGTTTGTAAGTGGTTCAGGATTTGGAAAATGGGGAGAGTATCATAGTGTATGGTACTATCAGGTGCGTGAGTTGGGAAAACCGGAGCTGCCGACTCGTGAGGCTGTTTTCGATTGGGTGACAGATTTATATTCTCAAGTATTTGATAAAGTTCCTGTGTTTGTAAATTATCATCGTTGGATAGGTACAAGTAAAGAATGGGATGGCAATAACTATGATAAAGATACTGAAAGATTAATAGGAAAAGCAGTAGCTAAAGGATATTCATTACGTCACGATGCGTTTGGTATGAAAACTTATTATTCTACTTGGGAACGCAATTTTATAGCCAAGTGGAAGTATCTCGTTCCTGTAGTAATGGAAGGTGGCTGGGTGAAAAATTCTCATGGAAACTCGATTCAGGGAGATGGATATGCCAATTATGCAGAAGTACGTCAGGGTGAGTTTGATGAGGCTAAAACAGCCTGCGTCAATATGATGGATTTACGCTATAATTCAGACTTTCGCAATGGAGAAACTTATTCATGGTTTAATGAAGCTTTCCAATTAGTTAAACAATTCTGTACAGAAGGAAGCTACCGTTTATTTCCGGACAGAATTTCTTTGCCTACAACTATCTCTAATGGTAAACAGATTGAAATAGCGCACCGTTGGAATAATTTTGGTTGGGGATATTGTCCGACGAATATTCCCCAGTGGAAGAATAAATATAAAGTGGCTTTTGCTTTATTGGACATCAAGAATGATAAACCGAAGTATGTATTTGTTGATGGAGAACCGGAAGCTTGTGATTGGGTGAAAGGTACGGCTAAATCATATACGTTTACAACCCGGGTTGAAGGCGTGGAGGCAGGTAAATACATGTGGGCTGTTGGTATTGTTGACACGGCAAAGCAGAATGAGATTGGAATTCACCTTGCTGTGAAGAACAATGTAACATCTGCCGGATGGTTGAAATTATTTGAAGTTACCGCTCGGTAAGTCATAGTCAATTGCTACGAGATACATTAATTGTTGGAAATGAATGTATTGGCAGGTCATAGTTCTCCGGTTCGTTGGGCATATATCTCCAATGAACTGATTGTAAGTATCTGGTACTTAGCTAAATGATAAGTGCATGGAATGGCTGGAATAAGTATCTGCTTACGTATTGCCTGATATACATCTGAAAACTAGAAATAATAATTAACTGACGAAAACATTGATGAGAAAAAAAGTTTTGATTTTGGGATTGTGCCTATTGGGAGTCACACATTCTCTTTCGTCAAAAGATAAAAAGAGTATTCCTTTGTATAAGGATGCCAAAGCTCCAATTGAAAAACGTATTGATGATTTAATATCGCGTATGACATTGGAGGAAAAGGTTTTGCAGCTAAACCAATATACATTGGGACGAAATAACAATGTGAATAATGTTGGCGAAGAAGTGAAAAAAGTACCGTCAGAGATTGGTTCTTTGATTTACTTTGATATAAATCCAGAGTTGCGTAATAGTATGCAGAAAAAAGCGATGGAAGAATCTCGTTTGGGCATTCCCATCATTTTTGGCTACGATGCTATTCATGGTTTTCGCACCATATATCCTATTTCGTTGGGGCAGGCCTGTTCATGGAATCCGGGATTGGTAGAACAGGCATGTGCGGTATCTGCACAAGAAGCCCGCATGTCTGGGGTTGATTGGACTTTTTCTCCCATGATCGACGTGGCACGTGATCCTCGATGGGGACGTGTAGCCGAAGGATATGGTGAAGATCCTTATACAAATGGAGTGTTTGCCGCTGCTTCGGTGCGTGGGTATCAGGGAGATGATATGTCAGCAGAGAACCGTATGGCTGCTTGTCTGAAACACTATGTAGGTTATGGTGCTTCGGAGGCTGGGCGAGATTATGTTTATACCGAAATTTCAGCTCAAACTCTTTGGGATACTTATCTACTGCCCTATGAGATGGGAGTGAAAGCTGGTGCGGCCACTTTGATGAGTTCTTTCAATGACATCAGTGGAGTACCCGGGTCAGCTAATCCTTATATCATGACTGAGATATTAAAGAAACGCTGGAAACATGACGGGTTCATTGTGTCTGACTGGGGGGCTGTGGAACAGTTAAAGAATCAGGGATTAGCCGCTACAAAGAAAGATGCTGCTCAGTATGCTTTTAATGCGGGGCTTGAAATGGATATGATGTCTCATGCCTACGATCGTCATCTGAAAGAGCTTGTAGAGGAAGGTAAGGTAACAATGGCACAAGTTGACGAATCAGTTCGTCGGGTATTGCGTGTAAAATTCTGTCTGGGTTTGTTCGAACGTCCTTATACTCCGGTTACTAATGAGAAGGATCGTTTTTTCCGTCCGCAAAGTATGGCTGTGGCCGCTCAACTGGCAGCAGAATCAATGGTGTTGTTGAAAAATGACAATCAGATATTACCACTTACAAACAAAAAAAAGATTGCCGTAGTAGGTCCAATGGCAAAAAATGGTTGGGACTTATTGGGTTCCTGGTGCGGACATGGAAAAGATACGGATGTGGAAATGCTCTATGATGGGTTGACTGCCGAGTTTGGAGGAGACGCCGAATTACGTTATGCAATGGGATGCAAACCGCAGGGCAATGACCGTTCAGGTTTTGCTGGCGCATTGGACGTTGCTCGTTGGTCTGATGTAGTCATTGTTTGTTTGGGCGAGATGCTTACCTGGAGTGGTGAGAATGCTTCCCGTTCTACGATTGCTTTGCCACAGATTCAGGAAGAATTGGTGAAAGAACTAAAGGAGGCTGGTAAACCTGTTATATTGGTGCTTTCTAATGGACGTCCCTTGGAGTTAAATCGCATGGAACCTCTTTGTGATGCTATATTGGAGATATGGCAACCGGGTATAAATGGTGCGCGTTCAATGGCAGGAATTTTATCCGGACGTATCAACCCTTCCGGTAAACTAGCCATGACGTTCCCTTACTCCACAGGACAAATTCCTATTTATTATAATCGCCGCAAGAGCGGACGCGGACATCAGGGATTTTATAAAGATATAACAAGCGATCCGTTATATCCGTTCGGGCATGGATTAAGTTATACCGAATTTAAGTATGGCACTGTTACCCCTTCTGCTACTAAGGTGAAGCGCGGCGATAAACTGTCGGCAGAAGTGACTGTCACCAACACCGGTTCTCGCGACGGAGCAGAGACTGTTCATTGGTTTATCTCCGATCCTTATTGCTCTATCACCCGTCCGGTGAAAGAACTGAGACACTTTGAGAAACAACTTATCAAAGCCGGCGAAACGAAGACTTTCCGTTTCGACATCGATCTGGAACGTGATTTCGGTTTTGTCAATGAGGATGGTAAACGCTTCCTTGAAGCCGGCGAATATCATATTCTGGTACAAGGACAGACCGTTAAAATAGAACTGATAGACTAAAAATGTAAAGAACAAAAGTGTGTGAAGAGCTGATAGCTAAGTTGGTTTTTTACACATATTATATTAACACAGAATCACCATGAAAAAGAAAATAGGAGGCATAGGTTTATGTATGCTTGCATGGAGCATATTAACCTGTGCACAAACAATCACTCCCCAAGCCGAACAACGTGCGAAGGACATTGTATCAAAAATGACTTTGCAAGAGAAAATAGAGTATATCTCCGGATATACCAGTTTTTCTCTGCGTGCCATTCCCCGTTTGGGAATACCTGAAATCAAGTTGGCTGACGGGCCGCAGGGAATTCGTAATCATGCTCCCAAGAGCACTTTATATCCTTCCGGAATACTTTCCGCTTCTACTTGGAACCGGGAATTACTTTATAAGTTAGGGCAAGGCTTGGGACAGGATGCCAAGGCAAGAGGAGTTAATATCCTGTTGGGTCCGGGCGTGAATATCTATCGTGCTCCGTTGTGCGGCCGTAACTTTGAATACTTCGGTGAAGACCCTTACTTGACAGGTGAAACGGCGAAACAATATATCCTGGGAGTACAATCGGAAGGAGTCATTGCTACAATCAAACACTTTGCTGCCAACAACCAGGAATGGAGCCGCCACCATGCCAGCTCTGACATAGACGAGCGTACTTTGCAGGAAATCTATTTCCCGGCTTTCCGGAAAGCAGTACAGGAAGCCAATGTCGGCGCCGTAATGAACAGCTACAATCTGTTGAACGGTGTCCATGCCACCGAACATAAATGGCTGAATATTGATGTCTTGCGCAATCTTTGGGGCTTCAAAGGTATTCTGATGTCTGACTGGACTTCCGTATATTCCGCCGTAGGCGCTGCTAACGCCGGACTTGACCTCGAAATGCCGAAAGGACGTTTTATGAATTTGGAGAATCTGTTGCCTGCTATCAAGACTGGCACAGTGACAGAAGAAACCATCAACCTGAAAGTACAACACATCCTGCAAACTCTGATTGCTTATGGTATGCTGGATAAGGAACAGAAAGACAGCAACATCGCAGAGGATAATCCTTTCTCCCGCCAGACAGCTTTAGAACTGGCGCGCGAGGGTGTAGTCCTGTTGAAGAATGAAGGAAACTTGCTCCCGCTGAAAGGAAAGACAGCCGTGATGGGGCCTAATGCAAATTTGATTCCTACCGGTGGCGGTAGTGGGTTTGTCACTCCTTTTTCTACCGTCTCAGTGGCTCAAGGCTTGAAGGAATTGAAGAAAAAGAATCTGTTACTATTGACGGATGATGTGATTTATGAAGATATTGTCCATGAGTTTTATACTGATGCTAATCGTCAGATGAAAGGCTTCAAAGCTGAATACTTTAAAAACAAGACTCTTTCGGGCCAGCCTGAAGTAATACGCACGGAATCCTCTGTTGATTATGACTGGGGATATGGAGCACCTTTGGACGGCTTTCCGACAGATGGATTCTCTGTCCGTTGGACAGCCTGCTACATGCCACAAACTGACGGTCAGTTGAAACTTCATATCGGTGGTGATGACGGTTATCGTCTGTTTGTGAATGACAAGCATATTACGGGAGATTGGGGAAATCATTCCTACTCTAGCCGTGAAGTTGAACTGCCGGTTGAGGGTGGTAAGGAATATCGTTTCCGGATTGAATTCTTTGATAATATTTCTTCGGCCATCATTCGTTTTAATGCTTATAGCCTTAATGAGGCGAAACTTCGTCAAGGATTGGCAAAGGTGGATAATGTTGTGTTCTGCACAGGTTTCAATAGTAATACCGAAGGCGAAGGCTTTGACCGTCCGTTTGCCTTGCTCCGCTATCAGGAATTGTTTATCAAGAAGATTGCGTCCATGCATCCCAATGTTGTGGTTGTGCTGAACGCCGGTGGCGGTGTGGATTTCACCAACTGGTATGATGCCGCAAAAGCGATTCTTATGGCCTGGTATCCGGGACAGGAAGGCGGCCAGGCGATAGCTGAAATCCTGACCGGTAAGATTTCTCCAAGTGGAAAGCTACCGATTTCTATCGAGCGGAAATGGGAAGATAATCCGGTGCACGGCAGTTATTACGAGAACTTAAAGGCGGAGATTAAGCGTGTAGACTATTCCGAAGGTGTCTTTGTCGGTTATCGTGGATACGACCGTTCGGGAAAAGAACCTTTCTATCCGTTTGGCTACGGTTTGTCCTATACTACTTTCGCTTATAGTAATATGGCTGCAGAGAAAACGGGTGAGCATCAGGTTACCGTTAGCTTTGATATAGAGAATACAGGTAAGATGGATGCTTCGGAAGTGGCACAGGTGTATGTGCATGATATACAGTCTTCTGTTCCCCGTCCGTTGAAAGAACTGAAAGGATATGAAAAGGTATTCTTGAAGAAAGGGGAGAAGAAGCGGGTTTCTGTTGTGCTGGATGAGGATGCATTCTCTTTTTACGATATGAATCAACACCGCTTTGTAGTGGAAAAAGGAGACTTTGAGATCTTAGTCGGGCCTGCTTCCAGTCAATTGCCTTTAAAGGCTACAGTTGAACTGTAATGACCGAATGATAAACAAATAAATATAGAATGAAAAAAACACTTTTATTGGGAGCGTCTCTGTTATGTTCCGTTTTTATAATGGCAACAGAGATTCCTTTTCAAAAAGCAGAAATAAAGTCTATTATGCGAAAGGTGGCGGATTGGCAGATTGCCAATCCACATCCCGCTCCTGAACATGACGACTTGAACTGGCCGCAAGGCGCTCTTTATGTCGGCATGGTGGATTGGGCGGAATTAGCTGAAAAAGAAGACAATGATGATACATATTATAAGTGGCTTACCCGTATAGGCCGACGGAATTGCTGGCAGCCGGACAAACGGTTTTACCATGCTGATGACATCGCCGTATCACAGTCCTTTTTGGATTTATACCGCAAGTACAAAGACGAAGCAATGATTATCCCTACGCTCGCCCGTACGGAATGGATTGTCAATCATCCCTCCGAAGGCAGTTTCAAGCTGGTGGAGGGAGACTTAAAGACCTTGGAACGTTGGACTTGGTGTGATGCTCTCTTTATGGCTCCCCCTGTATATGCCAAACTATATATGCTGACCGGAGAGAAAAAATATATCAAATTTATGAATCGTGAGTATAAAGCGACTTATGATTACTTGTTCGATAAAGAAGAAAACTTGTTCTACCGTGACTGGCGTTATTTTGATAAGCGCGAAGCCAATGGTAAGAAAGTCTTTTGGGGACGTGGCAACGGTTGGGTGCTTGGTGGTCTGGTTGAAATATTAAAGGAACTGCCCAAGAAAGATAAGAACCGCAAATTCTATGAGGAATTATTTGTAAAACTGGCTACACGTGTTGCCGGATTGCAGCATCCGGACGGTTTCTGGCATGCCAGTCTTTTGGATCCTGCCTCTTATCCATCACCGGAAACGAGTTGCACTACTTTCATTGTCTATTCCATTGCTTATGGAATAAACGAAGGTTTATTGGATAAGGAAATTTATCTTCCTGTAATGATAAAAGGCTGGAATGCATTAGTCTCGGCTGTGGAACCGAATGGGAAACTGGGTTATGTGCAGCAAATCGGTGCCGACCCGAAGAAAGTGACTCGTGACATGACGGAAGTTTATGGAGTTGGTGCTTTTTTGATGGCAGGCAATGAAATTTACAAAATGGCGAGATAATCTGTTCCCTCTGTGAGGATAGTAGACAATAATCATAAAAACGCTGTACTGTGATGAAAAAATTCTTATTGACATGCATAGCCGTAGCTTGTAGCCTTGTGGCTGTAGCCGAAGAACTGCTCATCGAAGCTGAAAGTTTCAGCCAGCGAGGCGGCTGGGTGCTCGACCAGCAGTTCATGGATCAAATGGATTCGCCCTATCTCATGGCACATGGCATGGGCATCCCTGTGGCGGATGCTACGGCAGAAATCAACATTCCCCAGGCGGGCACTTACTACGTATATGCCCGTACTTACAACTGGACTTCACCTTGGACCGATGCCGAAGGTCCCGGAAAATTCCGCCTGGCTTTAGGCGGCAAATTGCTGAAAGCTACATTAGGACATACAGGTAATTCTTGGCAATGGCAATTTGCCGGAAAGACAGTATTGAAAGCAGGGACTACCACCCTTGCCCTGAAAGACCTCACCGGTTTCGATGGTCGTTGCGATGCCATTTACCTTACGACCGATGCGAACACGCAGCCCGCTATCTGGGATGCGGCAGAGACAGCGGCACTTCGTACCCGCCTGCGACAACAACAGACGGTGCCCGCTCATCAATACGACTTTGTGGTAGTAGGAGGGGGAATAGCCGGAATGTGTGCTGCCGCATCGGCCGCCCGATTAGGTTGTAAGGTAGCACTAGTGAACGACCGTCCTGTATTGGGCGGCAATAACTCGTCGGAGATTCGTGTACATCTCGGCGGTATCATCGAAATGGGGCCTAATCAGGGATTGGGTCGTATGATACGTGAGTTTGGCCATGAGCGTTCCGGCAATGCCCAACCGGGTGACTACTACGAAGACCAGAAGAAAGAAGACTTCATAGATGCCGAAAAGAACATTACTCTTTATGCCTCTCAGCGTGCGGTAGCCGTGAAGATGCAAGGAGACCGCATTGCGTCAGTCACTATCCAGCACATCGAGACGGGCGAACAAACTGAACTTACTGCTCCTCTCTTTAGCGACTGCACAGGTGATGCTACCATAGGCTATTTAGCCGGTGCCGATTGGGCTATGGGGCGTGAAGGTCGCGATGAATATGGCGAGAGCCTTGCTCCCGAGCAACCCGACTCATTGGTGATGGGGGCTTCTATACAATGGTATAGTAAGGATATGAAGAAGAAAACCTCATTCCCTCATTTTGAATATGGCGTGCGCTTTGACGCTGAAAACTGTGAGCCTGTAACCATGGGCGAGTGGAAATGGGAAACAGGTATGAACCGCAATCAAGTCAGCGAAGCTGAACGTGTACGCGACTATGGACTTTTGGTGATATATTCCAACTGGAGCTATCTGAAGAATCACTATAAAGACCATAAGAAGTACGCCAACCGTTCCCTCGACTGGGTGGCGTATGTTTCAGGCAAACGTGAATCACGCCGTCTCTTGGGCGACTACGTACTGTCACAGGACGATATAGACAAGAATGTGGCGCACGAGGATGCTTCGTTTACCACAACTTGGAGTATCGACCTTCACTTCCCCGACAGCGTGAACAGTGTCCGCTTTCCCGGCAATGAATTCAAGTCGGCTACGGTGCATCGTTGGATTCATCCTTATGCCGTTCCCTATCGCTGTCTCTATTCGCGTAATGTGGACAACCTCTTTATGGCAGGTCGCAATATGAGCTGCACCCATGTAGCTTTGGGTACGGTACGTGTGATGCGTACTACCGGCATGATGGGTGAAGTAGTAGGTATGGCAGCCGGACTCTGCCACAAGCATCGTGTAGAGCCGCGCGACATCTATCATCATCACCTGTCGGAACTGAAGCAACTTATGCAAGCGGGTCTGGGCAAACGCGATGTGCCCGATAACCAACGCTTCAACGAACCCAACAAATTGTTGGAAGTTCCGGGAGCTTACATCAAACCGTAGACAAACTATGAGCAAAAAAAATATTATCACGATATTTCTATCGGCAATATGTACCTTGCCGCTTTGGGGAGGACAACAGTATTACGCTTTTCTGAAAGGTGACACGCTACGTATAGGCAATAACTATATGGAACGCGCCATGCTGTGGAATAACGGTGCGCCTGTTACCATCAGCCTTACTGACAAGCAACACGGAAAAAACATTCCGGTACAGGGCAAACAACCCGATTTCTCGATTGTGAAAGGTATCCCTACGGACGCCACATTCACCGTGAACGAGATACCGACGAACGGCATCCACGCCAGTTATTTGCAGGCTACCGTGGCTTGCACTATCGGTTCGCTGAATATAGAGCGTCGCTATCGCATTTATGCAGACTGTCCCGCCATTGCTTGCGACACCTATCTGAAAGGGCAAGTGGAACTTTATCAGAATAAGGAGGATAACCGTTCTAACGCCGACCGCAAAAATATAGAGCACACGGCCGATATGGCTACGGGGGTGAAAACTCCCACGCTCGACAGGTTGCAACTATCCGGCAATCATTGGAGTGCCCGCACAATAGAGTTTTTCGACTACACCGATTGGAACGACAATCTGGTGGCCGGGCGTACCTGGCTTCCTTACCGTCGCAATACGTATCGTGGTAATTTGCTTTTTGCTCATGACGTAGTTACGCGTCAAGGCTTCTTTTTTTTGAAAGAGGCTCCTAGCAGCAGTACCCAATTACATTATCCGGGTTCTGACTTCGTGGCGGACTTTAGTGATTTTATGGTAGTGGGGCTGGGCATTGCGTCTCATGATGTAAAGCCGGATAGCTGGACCCGCGTTTATGGATGCGTTACCGGCATCTATACCGGCAGCGAGCAAGAAGCGCTTACTGCCTTGCGCCTCTATCAGAAACAACTGCGCCATCACACCGCCGCACAGGATGAGATGATTATGCTCAATACCTGGGGCGACCGTAGCCAGGATGCCAAAATAGATGAGGCTTTCTGTCTGGCAGAACTAGACCGTGCCGCACGCATGGGCATCACCCTCTTTCAACTGGACGATGGCTGGCAGAGCGGAAAAAGCCCTAACTCGAAGACTGCCGGAGGTAGTTTTAAGGATATCTGGAAAAGTGGCGATTACTGGACGCCCAACCCCACAAAGTTCCCTCATGGGCTGAAACCTATTGTAGAGAAAGGCAAGAAATTGGGTATTCGCATCGGATTATGGTTCAATCCCAGCATACAGAATGATTTTGCCGATTGGCAAAAAGATGCGCAAGCCATTATCGGACTTTATAAGAAGTACGGCATCTGCTGTTTTAAGATAGACGGCCTGCAGATACCTACCAAGACAGCCGAACAGAATCTACGCCGACTGTTTGATACCGTGTTGGAGCAAACCAACTATGAAGTGATTTTCAACCTCGATGCCACTGCCGGTCGTCGCGGCGGGTATCACTATATGAACGAGTACGGCAACATCTTTCTGGAAAACCGCTATACCGATTGGGGCAACTATTACCCTTATCGCACCTTGCGCAACCTCTGGATGCTGTCTCGCTATGTACCGGCGGAGAAGATGCAGATAGAGTTCCTTAATAAATGGCGCAATGCCGACAAGTATGACGCTGCCGACCCTTTTGCCCCCGCCCGTTACAGTTTCGATTACCTCTTTGCCATCACCTTGGCGGCACAGCCATTGGCTTGGATGGAAGCTTCGAACCTGCCCGAAGAGGCTTATATTACGGCATCTCTACTCAAGAAATACCAACCTTTGCAACTCCGGTTTCATCAAGGCGTCATACTGCCTATTGGTGAAGAACCTTCGGGACGTTCGTGGACAGGATTCCAATCGACCGTCTCCGGCACGCAAGGCTATCTTGTGGTTTACCGCGAAGATAATGAGCAAGCCAGGGGGACTATTGACACTTGGCTTCCTGAGGGTAAGAAAGTTACTTTTACTCCTGTGATGGGAAGTGGCAAGAAGTTTGCTGCAAAAGTCGTCGCACAGGGTAGAGTAAGTTTCGAGCTAAATGACAAGAACTCTTTTGCACTCTATCAATACGAAGTAAAACCATAAAAAGGCGGCTATCTGCATTTTACGCTAATCACAAATGATGTGTTAACTTCTGATTCGCAGAGTGTTATGATGTGTGAAGAGGAGCATTAATATCTCTGTTGTTGGATGTTAATAGTTGAGTTGTCAGGTATTAATAGTTGGGCGGATAGGTATTAATAGTTGAGACAATGGGTATTAATAGCTGATAAATGGAATATTAATATAGCAATGACAAATGAAATAAAATAGGGAACTATGATAAAAAGTGTACGTTTTCTTCTTCTCCTGATAGCATTTGTCTCCATGCAGATAGTTGCATGGGGGCAGCCACAGGAAAGACTGGTTCAAGTGCAGGTCACTCCCGACCACACCAATTGGCTGTATAAACCGGAAGAAAAAGTGAAATTCAAAGTGGCGGTATTGAAATGCAATATCCCGCAGGATAATCTGGAAGTGCGCTATGAGATTTCGGAAGACATGATGAAACCTCATCAGACAGGCAAACAGCCTTTGAAGAATGAAAAGCTTGAAATTAACGCAGGGACTATGAAAAAAGAAGGGTTCCTGCGTTGCCGCGCTTTCGTCACTTGCCAAGGGCGTGAGTATGAAGGCGTGGCTACCGTCGGCTTCTCTCCTGAGAAATTGCAACCGACCACTCCGTTGCCCGCCGACTTTCTGGAATTTTGGAAAAGCACCAAAGAAGCCGCAGAAAAGTGGGCACTGGAACCGATAATGACTTTACTGCCGGAAAGGTGCACAGATAAGGTGAACGTATATCATGTTTCCTTCGCGAACAATGACTATGCGTCCCGTATGTACGGCATCCTTTGTGTTCCGAAGGCTTCCGGGAAATATCCGGCGATTCTGAAAGTGCCGGGGGCAGGTATCCGTGCCTATAACGGAGAAGCCGAACGTGCCGGAAAAGGTTTTATCATTCTGGAAATCGGTATCCACGGCATTCCGGTCAACCTGACGGGAGATGTGTATCATCGGCTTTATAACGATGCTTTGAAGAATTACCACTCGTTCAATATGGACAATCGGGACAAGTACTATTACAAACGGGTTTATACAGGCTGTGTGAGAGCCATTGATTTCATTTACACACTTCCCGAATTTAACGGTAACTTGGCAACCTTCGGTGGAAGTCAGGGCGGTGCGCTTTCCATTGTAATTGCCGGACTGGATGCTCGTGTCAAGGGATTGGTTTCTTTCTATCCTGCTTTGTGTGATATGGCGGGTTATGCCCACGGTCGTGCAGGCGGTTGGCCGCATATGTTGAAGGATGAGAAGAACCGGACACCGGAAAAGATTAAAACCGTTCAGTATTTTGATGTGGTGAACTTTGCCCGACAGGTCAAAGTTCCGGGATTCTATACTTTTGGTTATAATGATATGGTCTGTCCGCCTACCACCACTTACTCCGCTTACAACGTGATTAATGCTCCGAAAGAGCTGTTTGTAGCTGAGACGACTGCTCATTATGCCTATGCCGAACAGTGGAGCGCAGCCTGGAACTGGGTAATGAATTTCCTGAAAAATAAATCGAAATAGCACGGATTACACGGATTAACACTGTTGTTTTACCTATTCTATTCTAAAAACCATGAAATCCGTATAATCCGTGCCTGAACTTATTATATACACTAATTATAACAACATACTTAAATGAAAACAGGTGAGAAATTAAGTCTATGTCTATTGTTGCTAATCGTTTTTGCTGGAAGCGTTGCGGCACAGGAGCTGATAACGAATGTATATGGTCGCAACATCCATTCGCTGAATGGTAAATGGAATGCTATCATCGACCTGTACGACCAGGGGCAACGGATGAAAATCTATGAGAACCGGCAACCGGAAGGAAATATCGATTTCTATGAATACGCGTTTGAAGGCGGGTTGCGTCTTAATGTTCCGGGAGACTGGAACTCTCAATCGCCCGAATTGAAGTATTACGAAGGCACTGTATGGTATGCTCGTCACTTTGATGCCAAACGCTTGGCAGACAAACGCCAGTTTCTTTATTTCGGTGCTGTCAGCTATCGTTGCAAAGTCTACCTGAACGGAAAAGAGATAGCAGAGCACGAAGGCGGTTTTACTCCTTTTCAAGTGGAAGTGACAGACCTGTTGAAAGACGGTGACAACTTCCTGGCGTTAGAAGTGAACAACCGCCGTACCAAAGACGCCATTCCCGCTATGGCATTCGACTGGTGGAACTATGGCGGCATCACAAGAGATGTGCTGCTGGTGAAAACTCCCCGGACATTTATAGAAGATTATTTCATCCAACTGGATAAAAACGCTCCCGACCGCATCATCGCCCGCGTGCGTCTTTCTGATAAAAAAGCAGGTGAGAAAGTAACAGTTGCCATCCCCGAACTCAAAATCAATGCGGAGCTCACCACCGACGCAGAAGGAAAGGCGGAAACTGTATTGAACGCGAAGAAGCTGCAACGCTGGTCGCCGGAAGAACCGAAACTCTATGGCGTGACTGTATCTTCAAATACCGACCGCGTGGAAGAGCAAATCGGCTTCCGCAACATCACAGTGAAAGGAACAGATATTTACCTGAACGGGAAGCCGACATTTATGTGCTGTATCTCTTTCCACGAAGAAATCCCGCAACGTATGGGGCGTGCTTTCTCGGAAGCCGATGCAGCTATGTTGCTAAATGAAGCGAAAGCACTTGGTGTGAACATGATTCGCCTGGCTCATTATCCGCAGAATGAGTACACGGTACGCCTGGCGGAAAAGATGGGTTTCCTTCTCTGGCAGGAGATTCCTATTTGGCAAGGCATTGATTTTACAGACAATGATACCCGTAAGAAAGCACAGAGGATGCTCTCTGAAATGATTAAGCGCGACCAGAACCGCTGCGCGGTAGGTTATTGGGGTGTTGCCAATGAAACACAGCCTTCCAAAGAACGGAATGAATTCCTTACTTCCCTGCTCGAAACGGGAAAACAGCTGGACACTACCCGCCTGTATGTTGCCGCTTTCGACCTTGTGCACTTCAATAGCGAAAAACAGCGTTTTGTAATGGAAGATTCTTTTACTTCCCAACTGGACGTCGTAGCTATCAATAAATATATGGGCTGGTATCATCCGTGGCCTGTGGAACCAAAAGACGCTATATGGGAAGTAGTGACGGACAAACCGTTGATTATCTCGGAATTTGGCGGCGAAGCATTGTACGGTCAGTCCGGTGATGAGAATGTGGTCAGCTCCTGGAGTGAGGAATATCAGGCACGTCTGTATAGGGATAATATCCGTATGTTCGACAATATCCCGAACCTGCGTGGTGTATCTCCCTGGATTCTGTTCGACTTCCGTTCGCCGTTCCGTTTCCACCCCACCAATCAGGATGGCTGGAATCGCAAAGGACTCGTATCCGACCAGGGTATGCGTAAGAAAGCGTGGTATTTGATGAGAGATTATTTTGCTAAAAAGAGAAACAATAACTAATAATAGATGACTATGAAAACCATAAAATGGAACAATAACTTTCTGTTGGCAGGATTATTATTTATAGTGTCACTATTCTCTGTCGGAGGAGTGTTGGTATCCTGCTCCGAATCGGAGAAGATAGTGACGCAGATTGAAGAGAAAATCGTCTATGTGGACGGCAAATGGATGGTGGTAGCTTCCAAAGAAGTTACCGTCACCACAGGCGAAACGGTTACATTGAGTGTGACGGTAGGCGGTGACGAGAATCTGAAACCTGAATATACTTGTACTTCCGAAAACCCCAATATAGCTACCGTAGCGGTAGACGCAGACGGTAAGAATGTCACAATCACAGGTGTATCTGTCGGAAACACGTTCATTACTATCGAATGCCCTACGGATACCAAACCGCTTGTTGCCACGATTCCCGTTACGGTGGAGCAAGGGGCGATCCGGATTCTTGCCATCGGCAACAGTTTCTCCCAAGATGCGGTGGAGCAATACCTGTATGAATTGGGTGCAGCCGTAGGACATGATTTTATTATTGGCAATATGTATATCGGCGGATGCGATTTAGACAGGCATCTGGCTAATTTACAGTCGGATGCCGAGGCATATGAATACCGTAAAGTGGTAGATGGCGAGAAAGTGCTGAAAAACAAATATAAGTTGTCTCAGGCATTGGCCGATGAAAGCTGGGATTATATCAGCTTGCAGCAGGCGAGCGGAAAATCCGGTAAATATGATACGTACACAGCGCTTGCCGATTTGATTGCCGGTATACAGGCACGTTGTCCGCAGGCTAAATTGATGTGGCATCAGACTTGGGCATACGCTTCCAGTTCCACTCATGAAAGTTTCCCGGATTATGACAGCAACCAGATGACTATGTATAATGCCATTGTGTCCGCTGCCCGACAGGCGGTGACGAATCATACGGCACTGAACCTGCTGATTCCTTCGGGCACTGCCATCCAGAATGGCCGTACCTCTTTCTTGGGTGACGCGTTCAATCGCGACGGTTATCATCTGGAGGTTACTTACGGCCGATATACCGCTGCCTGCACTTGGTTTGAGATGATTACAGGACAAAACGTTGTCGGCAACCCGTATGCTCCCGAAACGATTGACCCGCAGGTGGTGAAGATTGCACAAAATGCTGCTCATTACGCTGTGCAGAAACCCGATGAAGTGACTGATATGGTTAACTTCAAGGAACCGGAACTGTCTGACACTGAATTGAAAGCTCCCATCTATATTGATTTCGGCCCGACTTCACTCTCTGCCACTCCGTGGAATAATATAACCTCGCATCAGGAAAGTTCAACTTCAAGCTGGATAAAAGATGCGGAAAACAATTATACGAATATTGGCGTCAGAGTCCTTGGCGGATTTACCGCGACTCATGCCGGAGTCGGTTCCGAACCGGCCAGCCCGGTGACGGTGGATGGCGTGGAATTTCCGCTGACTGCATGGAAAGACGGTTTGTTAGTGGGAGGAGAGAAAAATAAGGGTGATGTAGGCCCGGGAAGGATAGAAATCTCTCAACTGGATGCAGCCCGGAAATATAATATCACTATTTTAGCCATCCGTTTTAATGGAAGCAAAGACGCCCGTATCTCTTCTTATAAGTTGATAGGTAAAACGGAGAGTGCGGTTAAAGAAGTGAAGACGGGTATCAAGGATGTTGCCGCATTTAATGCTGCAAACTTCGAGGAATACATTGCCAAGTTTGAGAATGTAGAACCGGATTCGGAAGGCAAGGTCATTGTCGAGGTGAAAGGGATTGATACCGGTTTGGCCGCGGAAGGACACATCAATGCACTATGCATTAGTCCGGTGAAATAAAGTTTGGTTTTTATCATATTGATTATAATGAAGCAATATAGAAATGTAGTGATTTGTATGTTCATACTGCTCCTTCTTGCCGGAGGAGCGTATGCGCAGCAAAAGACGGTCAGGATACTTGCCATCGGCAACAGCTTCTCCCAAGATGCCGTGGAGCAATATCTGCATGAACTTGCGGAAGCCGAAGGCATTTCAACCATAATCGGCAATATGTTTATCGGCGGCTGTTCTCTGGAACGTCATGTGAAAAATGCCCGTGACAATGCTCCTGCCTATGCCTACCGGAAAATCGGTACGGATGGAAAGAAACGGGAAAAGGGCAAGATGTCTTTGGAAACGGTGCTGGCAGATGAAGACTGGGATTACGTCAGCCTGCAACAGGCAAGTCCTTTTTCGGGAATGTACGAGACGTATGAAGCCTCTCTGCCGGAACTTATAGAATATGTAAAAGCACGCCTTCCAAAGAAAACAAAGCTGATGTTGCACCAAACCTGGGCGTATGCGTCTACTTCCAAGCATAGTGGATTTAAAAACTACAACTGCAATCAACTGACCATGTATCAGGCTATTGCCGATGCAGTGAAGAAGGCGGCTAAGGTGAATAAGATAAAGATTGTCATCCCTTCGGGCACTGCCATACAGAATGCCCGTACTTCTTTCATCGGCGACCATCTGAACAGGGACGGCTATCATCTGGATGTGAAGGTTGGACGTTATACCGCTGCCTGCACTTGGTTCGAACGTATCTTCAAACACAATGTAGTGGGGAATCCTTATGCTCCGGAAGGGCTGGATGAGGCGCGGAAAGCTGTTGCCCAGAAAGCTGCCCATGCAGCAGTAAAGCATTCGTATAAGGTAACCGAGCTGTCTATTACTAACTAGCAATGGACATTGCCGCCTGTCTTGCAGCAAACCCCATGGTATTATAGATGACTTGACTCAAATGTAAATGCAGCACACCAAAGGCGATTTGATTGCTCGTGGTAACCTAATGGTGTACTGCATTTATTTTTCGTATATCGTATGGTTTACTCCATTAAGAACTGGCGTATGGGACAATGGCGTATGCCCTCATAGCTATAGAGCTATATATTCAGCGTGATGGGTATATATACTCACCATGCTGAATATACATGTCCACCAAGCGGGATCTATAGATCCACCACGTGGGCAAAAGTGAGGTGAAATGTGGGCTTATGGCTGCTTGCGCGTGGGCTCGAACACGCCAGCACGTGGGCTGAACAAAACAGAGCCTGTATTTGGGTAAAACAAAGGCTCTGTTACAATGAAATGCAGGCTCCGTTTTGTTACAACAGAGCCTCTGTTGAAAGTAAATATGGCAAAAGGAACTGGAGTTAAACACTTTTGCTTTCAGGAGTGCTTTCAGCAAAAATCACCGATGAAAAGGGGCTTTTTTAAAGAACTGAAGGCTGAAGGCGGTTTTTATTCTAATAGTTAGTAAGGAATTTGACTGTAACAAGAAAGGTAACCGAGTTTCTTTCTCCATCTTTTATTTTTCATTGCAACAAAAGTATGCTTTCTTATAGGGAATCAGTCCTTTTTACAGTTGAATTCTGAAGGCAGGCATCCGAACTCTTCTTTGAAATATTTAGCGAATTGTTTGGGTGACAGTCCTACTTGATAAGCTATTTGAGAAATGCTTTCCTGACTCTGTTCCAATAATTGCTTTCCTCTTTTTATGCGCAAGACACGGATAAATTCAAGAGGGGACTTGCCTGTTATCGTCATTAGTTTTTTGTATAAGTGACCACGACTCATTCCGACAGTCATGCTTAGGTCTTCGACAGAGAAATCTGTATTGTCCATATTCTCTTCCACTGCTTGTATGGCTCGCTCAATAAGCCTTTCATCAATAGTGCTGATGGTAATCTCGGCAGGAGACACTTCAACTTTTCCGAATCGTTGATGGTTGCGGCTACTCCATTCTAACAGCTTTTGGATACGGAGTAGAAGAATATCCAGATTGAAAGGCTTGGTTATATAGTCATCGGCACCTTCACGCAATCCTTCCAGCATATGTTCCTGGGCGGTTCGTGCAGTTAGTAAAATAACAGGGATATGTGAGTAACGGAAGTCTCCCTTTATCTTATTACATAGCTCCAGTCCGTTCATTATCGGCATACGGACATCGCTTATCACAAGGCTGATATCATGCAGGGCCAATATCTCCATTGCTTTTTCACCTTGTTCGGCCTCATAAACAGTAAATCGGTCTTTCAGGCAGTCAACAATGAATTGTCGGAAATCTTCGTTGTCCTCCACAATAAGTAATGAACAACCTGTTGGCGTTTTTGCTTGCTCCGGTTCTTCCTGTATGTCTGGTCTTTCAGTTGGCGTTGCCGTGGGATTTATGTTCTTGCATTCATGTCGTATGGGGAACATAAATTCAAAGATAGTACCTTGGGGATGATTATCGCGAATTTGAATGTCGCCATTATGGAGAGTAACATATTCTTTGACTATATGCATGCCTATGCCACTGCCGATATAATCAGTGGATGAGTGTTCTTCTTGATAGAAACGGTCGAATATTTTAGCTTTGTTTTCTTCACGTATCCCGATTCCGGTATCCGCCACTTGGATGCAGGCATATTCTCTTTCATCTTTTATGATACGATCCAGCACTACGTTCACGCTTCCGTGATTCACGTTGTATTTGAATGCGTTCGATAATAGATTAAGCATTATGCGCTGCATTTTATTCTTATCAAAGTCTGTTTCCAGATTATCGGTTTTCAATGAAAGGCTGAAGGCAATATTCTTTTTGTCTCCGTACGAATAGAAAGAATCACATACTTCTTTGATGAAATCAGCCAAATCACCGTGGGAAGGATTGAGTTGGGCTTTACCATTGTCCAGCCGACGTAAATCAAGCAGTTGGTTGATAACGTCCAGGAGTGCCAATGCATTGCGATGAATCAACTTCAATTCCTTTTTTATGTCTTGTGCCGTATTAGTAGCCAATATTTGCTCAAGAGGAGTGATGATAAGTGACAAAGGAGTGCGCAGGTCATGGCTTACATTAGTGAAAAAGCGTAATTTGGCTTCGTCAATTTCATGCTGCTGCACCGTTTCCATATCACGTTTTTGTTGAAGCAATAATCGACGGTGTTTCCGTTTCATGTGGATAAAGATAAGTGATATGGCACTCACCAACAGTAATGCATAGATGCTATAAGCTATATTAGAAAGCCAGAATGGCGGATACACATTGATGGAAAGTGTAGCACTTGCATCGTTTTCATAATCATGAACCTTCATTACCCGTACTTGAAGTTGATAAGTTCCGGGAGCCAGTTTATTGAAATAAATCCGGTTTCCCTCCAGCTTTGTCCATTCTTCGTTTTTATTGAGTCTGTATTCGTATTGTAGCTTGTGCAGATTGCCATAGTCCATAGCCGAGACTTCCACAGCAAAACTGTTGTCTGAATAGTTCAGGTTGAGGTTGTTAAGCAACTGGATGTTCTTTGTGAGAATGATACGTCCGTTGTGTGCGGGCCTGTTTGCATTGACACACTCATTATCAATATATAAGTCGGTGAATATTACTTGGCGGTCGAAGTAAAACAAGTCATTGCCGCGTGGGATAATTTTTACGTATCCTCCTCCGCCTCCGGCAATTACTTCATTCCTGTGATTGCAGAAGATTGAAAAATTATTGAAAGTAAGGTTACCGATTCCATCCTCTTCATAATAAGGGTGGCAACGGAAGTCGGGCATACTGGCAGCATCGGATTCCACTACTTCCACGTGGGTGATGCCATGGTCTGTAGTGAGCCACATATTGTGAGATGCATCTTCGATAATGGCACGTATATATGAATGGGAAACACCGTTTGCGGTATTCAAATTGATTAACTTATTTTGCTTCGGGCTATACACATTGACCCCTTTCCGTCCGCCTATCCATAGTAGTCCGCGTGAATCTTGATAGATGCAATTGGCGAACTTATCTTGTATCACTTCTTCACCGTCGGCAGTTTGTTCCAATATCGTCATCTCCCGGGTGGAAGTATTCATGTAGTACACTCCGGAACTGGTAGCCACATAAAGAGAATGACCATCAACGTATGTCAGGTCGGCAATGTAATTGGTCAGTAAAGTCGAATTACTCATTGTATAATCTTTGAGCATTCCGGAAGGTTCCAGGCAGTAGAGTCCTTGCGAGTAAGTGGCAAACCATAAGTTACCGGCATTATCCTGTGTGATACGACGTATGTATTGAGGCAGTTCCACCGGATTATTTTCCGGTGCTTTGAGCGGAGTGAACTGCCCGTTCTGATAATAAAACGCTCCACCGCCGAAACTTCCCCACCACACTCTGCCTTTGTTGTCATGGAAAGAACAAACAATCAAGTCGGAAGGAATCTCTTTGTTCTTTGATTTATAATAAGTATAGGTGTTTTTATCCTTGTCGTAACTGGCTATGCCTTCACCGTCAAATCCCAGCCATAGTTTGCCCTCTCCGTCTTCGTAGAAACAACTGACATCCTCCAGTTGGGGACAATAATGGTTTTCGAATATCAGATTGTTCAAACCTGAATAGGCTACGCCCTGTTTGCCGGTTCCTATCCATATCACGTCGCGGTTGTCCTTATAGATATAGGTCACGTGATTGTCCGGCAGGGAATATAATTTGTCGACATCCTTGAATAGACGCGTCACCTTGCCCTTTTCTTTATCATACGGACATATGAATATTCCTCTGCCATCGGTTCCTATCCAGATATTCCCTTTGCCGTCGTCGGTTATTGTGGTAATCATGGTTCGTTCTCTACTGAGTTCCGTTCGGGCGGCAAAGTCAATCCAGTTGTTTTCTGTCAGAGAATAACATTTGACATCTGCGCTGTGCGGGGCGTACACCCAAAGCCGGGAAGAAAAGTCCAGATAAATGTGAGGCACATAAGTGGTATGTATTTCCGTATGAAACAGTTTGGTTATGGATTTATGCATCCAATCTATGTTAATTACATTTCCATCGGTCATGAGAATGTAACATCTCTTGTTGCGGCATGCCATGTCGGCAATGTTTACGCTGCCCGGAAGTGACTGTTTGTATAGCGTTTCATCGGAGAAGATGTAGTAATACAATGTGTTGTTTGCAACACACCACAGGTTCTTGTCGTCATCTATGAATAATTGCCTGGGGCTTTCAAAGATACCTATCTTGTGCAGAAGAAGCTCCGTTCTGTTATCCAGTTCGTCCATTTCACGGTCATAAAAACAATAGTTAACCGGAGTTTTTATCCATATATTGCCTGCTGCATCTTCTGCTACCCATTCTACGCTATTGTTGTAAGCTCCTTGCCGGAGGGTAGTATAAGTCTTGAAATGATAACCGTCATAGCGGTTCAGGCCATCACGGGTAGCAAACCACATGAACCCATATTTATCCCGTTCTATCGCTTGAATATAATTGTCGGACATGCCTGTTTTTACTCCCAGCTGGTGAAAACTCATTTCGTTTGAAGCGTATGATGCCAGGCTATTCAGCAAGGAGATAAGAAGAAACAAAGGAATTCGTAAGTGTCTTTTCATAATTGTATCTTTTCACGTTGCTAAGTTAAGAATTCCGTTCATAAATCCCTTATCCCGAATGTATCATTTTAGGGGAAGATATGTGTCTTTTGTATCTTTTTCTATCCCGAATCGATTATTCTCCGGTCGGGATACAATTCGGATAGTTTGAAAATCAAATGAGAAATAGGCGGTACTTTTTTATTCGTACATTTGCCACAGTCAAAAGGAAGTCCTTAAATCGACAGAATAAAAACCTATCAAATATTTATATTATGAATCTAAAATCCAGAAAAACAGTATTTATCACAGGGCTCTGCCTGGCATCTCTGGTTAGTGGTGTTCCTCTTCCCGCTAATGCGTCTGCCGACACGACAGCAATGATACAACAGCAATCCGTTAAAATAAAAGGACGGGTGACGGATGCTTCGGGAGAACCGGTGATTGGTGCAAATGTAGTACAGAAAGGTACGACAAACGGAACTATCACTGATTTGAACGGTGATTTTACATTAACCGTTTCGCAAGGGGCGGTTTTACAGGTCAGCTTTATTGGCTATAAGCAGCAGGAAGTATCCTTAAAGAACGGACAGGCCCGGGTGACTGTTGTTCTTAAGGATGATGCGGAACTGCTGGACGAGGTTGTCGTAGTGGGTTATGGTACAATGAAGAAACGTGATTTGAGCGGTGCCGTTTCGCAGATAAAAAGTGACGACCTGATGAAAGGCAATCCTACTGATTTGAGTAAGGGGTTGGCGGGCAAGATTGCCGGTGTGCAGGTGAATCAGAGTGACGGCGCTCCGGGGGGCGGCATCAGTATTCAAATTCGTGGTACGAACTCTTTCTCTACCAACTCACAACCTCTTTATATTGTAGACGGCGTGCCGTTTGATACGGGAGATACTCCTGCAAGTGACACGAATAACAGTCAGAATAAATCAAACCCATTGGCATTTATCAATCCGCACGACATTCAGAGTATTGATGTCTTGAAAGATGCTTCTGCGACTGCCATATATGGTTCCCGTGGGGCGAACGGGGTTGTTATCATAACCACCAAACGAGGTGAGAAGGGAAATGAAAAGGTGGAATTCAGTGCCAACTTTACATTCTCGAAGATAGCGAAACGTATGGATGTGCTCGACGCATTCACTTATGCCAATTATCAAAACGAACAAGTGCTTAATGATTATAAATATAGTAATAAGCCTTATGGCAAGCTGCCGTATCCCGGGGCTTGGGAATATCCGGCCTTGCCGGGTGGCGGAAACGATACTTCTGCAGGCAAATACCTGCCGGCACCGGAAGACTTCCTCCGACCGGGTGATTATGTAGATGAATATGGTAACATTTCCTATGTGGGGGTGGCCGACTGGCAGGATTTGATTTATCAGAACGGCTTTTCGCAGGAATATAATATCAGTGTATCGGGCGGTTCGGACAAGGGTTGGCACTCATTCTCCGGTAATTTCCTCAAACAGGATGGTATCATCAAGAATTCCGGTTTTACCCGTTATTCGTTACGTTCCAATATAGGTAGGTATATAACCAAATGGTTGGAAATGGGCATGAATACCAGTTTCACGCATACTGATACGGATTTCTCGAAGACCAACTCTTCTGATTGTGGTGTTATCCGTTCTGCATTGGTGTTCCCCTCGACGTATGATCCGCAGAAGAATAAAGCGGAAACTGGTGAATTGAGCTGGCTTGCATCTAATCCGTTGGCTTATATAACCAACACAAAAGATAATTTGCGCAGCATAAATGTGTTCAATTCAAGCTATATGGAGGTTAAACTTTTGCCTTTTCTGAAGTTCAGACAGAATTTGGGTATCAGTTACACTAACAATGACCGTGGTATGTACTATGGCCGCGAAACGCAGGAAGGTTCGTCCACTACTAATATCAATGGCAAGGCCGAACAGTCAAGCAACTGGTGGTTGGGAATCACCGCCGAATCACTGCTGACGTTCGATAAGACGTTCGGTATCCATAGCGTTAATGCGGTGGCAGGTTTTACGGCAGAGAAATCCAGTTGGGGAAGCAAAGCAATGTCGGCCACGGGATTTCCCAACGACATCACTCAGGATTTCGATATGAGTTTGGGAGCTAATCCGGGCAAATTGAGGTCTGACAGGGGAGATGCAGCTTTAGCTTCATTCCTGGCACGTGTCAATTACACTCTCATGGATAAATATATCCTTACTGCATCTTGTCGTGCTGACGGTTCGAGTAAGTTTACCGATAAGAACAAGTGGGCTAGTTTCCTTTCCGGAGCTATTGCATGGCGTATGTCGGAAGAGAAGTTTATCAAAGACTTGGGGATATTCAGTAACTTGAAGTTGCGCCTGAGTTATGGTGAAACGGGTAACCAAGGTATCGGAAGTTATCGTACGCTGCCAATGCTTAATATGGCAAACTATCCTTTTGGCGGGGCTATCAACAGCGGCTTTGCCGAAGTGGACTGGAGAGGCCCGGTTTCCGATGACTTGCGTTGGGAGACGACTGCCCAATATAATGTGGGAATTGATATGGGATTCTTGAATAACCGCATTAACCTGACGGTGGATTATTATCATAAGAAAACACGCGATTTGCTTCAGGATGTGAAAATCCCTTCAAGTACCGGTTTCGGTAGCATGATGGTCAATAGCGGACACATCACTAATGAAGGGCTTGAACTGACCGGTAAGTTCTATGTGTTGCAGAATACACCGCTGAAATGGAATATCGATGCGAATATCTCGTTCAACCGCAACAGGATTGGCGGACTGAAAGCTGACCAGTTTGCGCAGAAATTATGGAGTTCGGCTGATGAGGTGTTCATACAGCGCAACGGTTGTCCTATCGGGGCTATATATGGTTATGTAGAAGATGGATTCTATGATAATCTGGCAGAGGTGATGGCTTCGCCCAGTGCAGATATCCGCGCAAAAGGCGCCGGTATGATTGGTGAAATAAAATACAGGAACTTTGATGATAATCCCGATATTACTTCGGCCGACCGGGTGATTATCGGAGATACGAATCCTGATTTTGTTTATGGACTTACCAGCAACTTCGAGTGGAAGGGCGTTACATTGAGCTTTTTCCTGCAAGGAAGTCAGGGAAACGACATTTTCAATGGCAACCTGATGGATATGAAGATGGGGAATGTGGGTAATATCACCCGTGAAGCCTATAATACCCGCTGGACAGAAGCCAATGCCGCCCAGGCAAAGTGGCCGAAAGCCGTTTCGGGCTACGAACGTAATATGCTTATCTCTAACCGTTATGTAGAAGACGGCTCTTACTTGAAGCTGAAAAGCTTGAATATCGGGTATGTCTGGAAACCTAATTTCAAAGGTATCAGCAATGTCAATGTGTATGCCAGCGCAACCAATCTCTTCACCATTACCGGCTATAGCTGGTTCGACCCCGAAGTGAATGCTTTCGGTTCGGATGCCTCCCGGCGTGGTGTTGATGTGTATTCCTATCCCAGCAGCCGCACATTCTCATTGGGCATGAAAGTAGATTTTTAAGATGATAAACAATTAAATGTAACTCCATGAAACTGAAAAAAATATATATCCTGTTATCTCTTTCTTTAGCAGGCATGACAACTTTCTCCGCTTGCCAGGATTTCTTAAGCGAAAAGCCATATTCTTTTGTGGGCCCGGAAGAGGTGGGCAACGATGATGCTGCAGTCAGCCAATGGGTGACCGGCGTGTACAGTAAATGGGCGGACGATATGTTCCGTTGGGGGAATTTCCCCCGCGTGCTTGATATGGACTGTGACTATGCTTCCGGTCCTGACTGGGCATTCAGCAATGCAGGTGCCGGCAATTATCAGGGAGATGATGTGACCAATACCATTTGGAAGGGTTGCTATAACTTGATTAATCGCGCTAATGTGGCTATTAAATATATCAATGCAATCACGGGTGCCGATGAACGGGTAAAGACGAATGGTCTGGGTGAGGTGTATTTCCAAAAGGCTTTTGCCTATTTTATGCTGGTAAAGGCGTATGGTGAGATTCCGTTGTTTGACAGGGCTGTCACGGACGGGGCGGGATACAACAATCCTCGCCGTCCGATAGCCGATGTCTATGCTGAAATAGTTCGTCTTTTGGAAGAGGAAGCCATTCCCCGTCTTTATAAGAATACGGATGCAGAGTATCAGACAGGGCATGTATGTGCAGGAACAGCTGTCGGACTGCTCGCTAAAGTATATGCAACCATGGCTTCCGGTGCACTTCCTGCAGGTGAGAAAATGACAGTGATGACCGGTTCGTCTTATTCATACAATGGTGACGATAAAGTCTTGGATATGCCTGTAAGGCGGGAGTTTGTAAAGACTCAGGTGAAAGGTTACGAAAGTTTCGATTGGAGGGATTGCTATGAAAAGGCTGCCAAATGGGCGGGATATCTGCTCTATCCTACTCCGGACAACAACTACGGCAGCCATGACCTGCTTCCTTATGACCAACTGTGGAAGCGTTCCGGACTGGGGCAAAGTACCGAACACCTGTTTGCCTTGCAAGGTGCCAACGGTGATGAACTTTATGGAAACAGTATCTTTGAATGGTATAATGGGATTGACAATGGACGCGGTGTAGTGGCCAGCGGTCTGTATATCGGCAACCGTTATCACTGGTATACTCTGTTCACCTCTCAGGATTACCGTGTCACACAAGGAGTGAAACATCGTTTTATAGTAAGCTATCAGGACGAAGAGGGAAAACCGAAGAGCGGCTTTTTCTATCCGAACACGCCGGAGTACGTGCTGAAGGCCACAGGCTATGATGCTAACGGAAATTATGTGGCAGAACCGGAAGCTCCCTACAACGACGGACGTAACTATTACTTTAACGTATCGAACGAGTGTCTGGCATTCACCAACAAATATGCAGACGTTACAGACGCCACACAGAAAAAATCGGATGCCTACTGGCCTTTCCTTCGTCTGGCTGACATCGTGCTGATTTACGCAGAAGCGAAATGTGAATTGGATAATGGAGTATCTTCGGAGGCTATCAGTGCATTGAATAGGGTACGTATCCGTTCGAATGCTACTCTTGCATCAAGTTCCGGTGATGGAGCCATTGCTTCCAAACAAGCCCTGCGTTCCGCCATTTTTGAAGAACGTGCCAAAGAACTTGCGCTGGAAGGAGACAGGCGATGGGATTTGATTCGTTGGGGAATCTATGTGGAAGTGATGAACTCTATCGGCGGAATCAACAAGGACGGTTCTCAGACCCACTACGATGAAGCCGGTGTGAACAAACATCGTGAACAGCGTCATTTGCTCTTTCCATTGCCTTCTGATGAGGTTTCTACTAATGAAGCGATTGACAGCAATAATCCGGGTTGGAGTTAAAGTGCCTTCCCTATTCTAGAATAAAGTCAGAAATTTAAAATCAATATTTCATGAAAAGATTATCTTTCAAATCCATAACTCTTATGTGCTGTATGGCGTTGAGCTTTGGTGCTTGTCAGGACATAGTGACCTATAATGATAATTATGATGACGAAATGGCGTCAAGCGGTGCCCCCGTTATTGACGCTGTGTATGACTCCAAAGACAGGGATAAATTGTTGCCAATCACTGACGGAAATCTGGAGCAGATGATTGTACTCGACGGTTCCAATTTAAGCCGTGTGAGGAAAGTGATGTTCAATGATGTTGAACTTCCTGTCGGTGAGGTATATGCGACTGCCGGCAGTGCCTACCTTCCCATTCCCCGTCAGATTCCGTTGGAAGTGAATAATAAACTCTATTATGAAACGGAGTTGGGAAGTACCACTTATGATTTCACGGTGTCTGTACCTTTGGTTCAGGTGGACGGTCTGTATAATGAGTTTGCTCTTCCCGGCACATCTGTACAGCTGAAAGGTAAATACTTCGACCTCTATGGGTTCGGAGGCGCGAATTCCACTTCTACTGTCAAAATGAATGGTGTCGAGCTTGAGGTAGATTCCATCTCGGACAAATATATGTCAGTTGTCATTCCTGAAGATGCTCAGGATAACTCTGTCATCGAAGTGAGTTATATGGGAGCGGGTTCTGTTGCACATACCGAAAAAATCCCTTATCGTATGACGGATGCGATTATCTGGAACCTTTCTCATCCTGATGATTACGGACTCTGGGCAGGCAAAGAACTTATCATTAATGAAGCAGGCGACAATGAGCCCGAGATTCTCTATGGACCTTATTTTAGAGTAACCGGCAGTTATGGTGCCTGGAATTGGACGAATCTTGTTTGCGGAGGATTCAACTGTCCGGCTGATGTGGCGGCAGCTCCTGCCGATTACAACTTTAAGTTTGAGGTTTACTCTCCGACGGGACATCCGTTCTACGATTCGGCTGGATATGGCTATCTGATTCAGCTTAATAATGGCAATTATCCGTGGAATCCTTCTGCGAATGGCAGTTTCAATACTTACGGGAAGTGGTGTACTGTTTCGATTGATTTGCAGACTGTGTCGGGCAATGCTTTCTCGGAAGGATGGACAGGGTTGTCATTCATTCTCCAACCCAATTCGGATTGGAACGTAGACCACAGTTTCGCCAATATCCGTATTGAGAAGAAAATCCGGTAAATGATTATAAAAAATAGGTATGAAGAATATATATAACTTTTTGATTTATTTCATCTTTTGCGGCATAGGAGCGGGATGCTCTTCCTCGTCCGGGGAAGACTTTCCGGTTCCGGAGCCGGAACCGGTGGACAATTCATTGATAAAGAAAGAACTTTGCACCGAAGGTGCATCCGTTGAGGCTAAGAAAGTGTATACATATCTGAGAAACTGCTGGGGGAGAAAAACCTTAAGCAGTACAATGGCGAACGTGGCATGGAACGTCAATGAAGCAATATGGGTAAACCGTCAGACCGGGAAGCATCCTGCCATTGCCTGCTTTGATTACATGAACCTTCCCGCTTCACCGGCCGACTGGATTGATTATAATAAGACATCGGTTGTTGAAGACTGGTGGAATGCCGGAGGATTGGTTGCTGCATGCTGGCATTGGAATGTACCGGTCACGGAAAATAGCAGTGAGTATAAATGTATGATTAGTGAAACGGATTTTGACATCGCCAAGGCATTGCAGGAGGGAACCCGGGAAAATGAAATCATTAAAGCCGATTTGGAAGAATTGGCGGGTTACTTACTGCTTTTGAAGCAGAAGAATATTCCTGTAATTTGGAGACCGTTGCACGAAGCTGCAGGCAAATGGTTCTGGTGGGGGAAAGATGCAGCTTCATACAAACGGCTCTGGAAACTCGTATATGAGACTTTCAAGCAGAAAGGACTGAACAATCTTATCTGGGTATGGACTAGCGAAACGAATGACAGGGACTGGTATCCCGGTGATGCATACGTGGATATTATCGGACGGGACGTGTACCACAAGACCAGCGCTGCCGGACTGGCAATGGATTTTGATGCACTAAAAAAAGCTTTTCCGGACAAGCTGATTGCACTTAGCGAATGTGGTGATGTGGCAACCATAGACAAGCAACTGGCAGTCGGAGTCCAATGGGCATGGTTCATGACTTGGTATGATTATGAAGTGACAAAGGACACTACTGCGCCTGTTTTTAATTCCGGACAGCACGAACATGCCGACAAAGCCTGGTGGAACAACGCTTTCAGCCAGCCTGGTGTAATTTGCCGTAGTGATTTGCCCTCGTTTAAATAACAGACTATTCAACTTTTATGATGAAATATATTATTCTGACTATTAATGCGATATTTTGCCTCCTCTTGCCGACTGCATGTAGCGGAAGTGGAGAGACCGGTGGAAAAACTCCGGAAACAGTTGCCTTGTTGCAGAACTTGAAACAGGCGGAACGGAAAGGCATTCTTTTCGGTCATCATGATGATACTGCTTACGGAATAGGCTGGGAAGGAGATAAGGGTCGTAGCGATGTTAAAAGTGTCTGCGGTGCCTATCCGGGGGTGATGTCTTTCGATTTGGGCGAGATTGAACTCGGAGGAACACATAATCTTGACAAAGTATCCTTTGCGCATCTTCGTGAATATATTATCGAGCAGTATGCCCGTGGCGGCATGATTTCGCTCAGTTGGCATGTACGTAATCCGAAAACGGGCGGTGACTCATGGGATGTGACCGATAGCACCGTAGTGGCTTCTGTCATGCAAGGGGGAGAGAACCATGTGAAAATGCTCGAATGGATAGACCGTGTGGCCGATTTCCTGCTTTCGCTGAAGACGAAGGAGGGGGTACTCATTCCTGTGGTGTTCCGCCCTTGGCATGAACATACCGGAAGCTGGTTTTGGTGGGGAAAGGATTTGTGCTCTTCGGAACAGTACAAGACTCTTTGGCGGATGACTAATGACCGTTTGCGTCTGAAGGGAGTGAATAATGTGCTGTTAGCTTACTCTCCGGGAATGGAATCTGATACGGTTGAGGAATATCTTGAACGCTATCCGGGGGATGATATTATAGATGTTCTCGGTACGGATGTATATCAGTTTGAACGTTCCCAGTATATCAAGCAATTGAACAAGATGCTGACGATTCTAACCGAGGCGGGCAAGAAGCACGATAAGCCTATTGCTCTGACCGAAACAGGATTGGAAGGCATTCCCGATTCTTTGTGGTGGACAGGGACTCTGTTGCCTGTCATTGAGAAATATCCCCTCAGTTATGTATTGGTTTGGCGTAATGCGCGTGAAAAGTCCACTCATTATTATGCTCCCTATCCCGGACAAGTATCTGCCGATGATTTTGTGAAATTCAGTCGGTCTCCGAAAATATTGTTTGTCGGAGACAATTTTGAACTCTATAAATAAGGAAACATGATGAAGAACCTGATTAGAATCTGCCTGTTTACTATGCTTTTGTTTGTAACAGGAGACCTGGCTGCCCAAAATATACATTTGTCAACCCCTCGTACCTCACTGGTGCTCTCGGCTCCGGCGGGAGGAGAGTTGAAGTATGTATATTATGGCAGTAAGCTTACTGAAAATGACTGTCGCGAAGTTTATAATGCACCTACCATGCAACATGCGGCTTATCCGGTATATGGTATGAACTGCCCGGGTGAGTCGGCGCTGGCAGTGACTCATGCCGACGGAAATATGACTTTGCAAATGGAAGTGGCCGGTACGGAAATAAAGAACACTGACGGAGCAGTTACTGCTGTCATTAAACTGAAAGACAAGGTCTATCCGTTTTCTGTGAATGTGTGCTACAAGGCCTACTCCGATGTCGATATCATAGAGACTTGGACGGAGATAGCCCATGCGGAGAAAAAGAACGTTATGTTACGTAAGTTTGATTCGGCTTTTCTGCCTGTGAGAAGGGGAGATGTGTGGTTATCAAGTCTGTATGGCTCATGGGCCAACGAGGGAAGGCTTGTGCAGGAACCTCTTGAACCGGGCATGAAAGTGATAAAGAACCGGGACGGTGTGAGAAATTCACATACGGCACATGCCGAGGTGATGTTCTCGCTTGACGGGAAACCTCAGGAGAACTATGGCAATGTCATTGGAGCAGCTCTTTGTTATGGCGGAAACTACAAACTGCGCATTGATACGGACGACAGTGAATATCACCAGTTTTATGCCGGCATAAATGAAGAAAATTCAGTTTATAACTTGAAGAAAGGAGAGCTTTTCATAACTCCGGCTTTAGCATTGACTTATAGTGCCGAAGGGTTGAGCGGATGCAGCCGTAACTTTCATCGTTGGGCGCGCAAATACAAACTGGCGCATGGAAATTCTCTCCGTAAAATATTGCTGAACAGTTGGGAAGGAGTGTATTTTGATATCAACGAGAACGGTATGAACCAGATGATGGGAGATATCGCATCTATGGGCGGTGAACTGTTTGTGATGGATGACGGGTGGTTTGGCGATAAATACAAACGCAACTCTGATAATTCTTCATTGGGCGACTGGAAGGTGGATACCGGGAAGCTGCCCGGTGGTATCCGTAAATTGGTGGACGATGCCCGCCAATATAAGGTGAAGTTCGGTATATGGATTGAACCGGAAATGGCCAATACCACTAGCGAACTTTACGAAAAACATCCGGAATGGATATTGAAAGCTCCCTTGCGCGAACCGGTATTGGGGCGTGGAGGGACGCAGGTGGTGCTTGACTTGGGTAATCCGCAGGTGCAGGATTTCATATTCAATCTTGTAGACACTTTGATGACCAATTATCCGGAAATAGATTACATCAAATGGGATGCGAACATGGCTATTATGAATCATGGGTCGGACTATCTGCCGAAGGATGAACAAAGTCATCTGTATATTGCCTATCATCGGGGATTTGAGAATGTTTGCCGCCGGATACGTGCCAAATATCCGGAACTCACCATACAGGCGTGTGCCAGTGGAGGCGGGCGTGCCAATTATGGAGTGCTTCCTTACTTTGATGAGTTTTGGGTGAGTGACAATACGGATGCGTTGCAACGAATTTATATGCAATGGGGAGCCTCTTATTTCTTTCCGGCTATAGCTATGGCCTCACATATCAGTGCTGCGCCCAATCATCAGACTTTCCGCACCATTCCTTTGAAATATCGTATTGATGTGGCTATGAGCGGTCGTTTGGGAATGGAAATACAGCCCAAGAATATGACAGGCGAAGAGAAAGAGCTATGCCGTAAAGCTATTGCTGATTATAAAATGATTCGTCCTGTGGTACAGTTGGGAGATATTTACCGGTTGCTTTCTCCGTATGACAGGCTTGGAGCAGCTTCGCTGATGTATGTCGCACCGGAAAAAGAGAAGGCTGTGTTCTATTGGTGGAAGACCGAGCATTTTTGCAACCAGCATTTGCCGCGTATCAGGATGGCGGGGCTTCATCCGGATAAGATTTATAAGGTGACCGAGCTGAACAAGATAGACAACCAGCCTCTGGATTACGAAGGAAAAGCTTTCAGCGGTGCGTATCTGATGGCGAACGGGCTGGAAATGCCTTATAATCACAAAGTGGATTACCATAAGTTGAGTGATTATTCCAGCCGGGTACTTTATCTGGAAGAGGTTAAGTGAATATATATAAGAGAATAACGATATTTAATTTGACGATTGATATGATTACATTTAAAGAGAAGTTGAATACTCTGTTTGATGATTACAATAAACTGATTACCCGCAAGAATGTGCCTTTGGAAGACGGTAACGGTATTTTCACCCGTTATAAGTATCCGATACTGACAGCTGCCCATACTCCTGTCTTCTGGCGTTATGATTTGGATCCTGAATCCAACCCTAATCTGATGGAGCGTATCGGTATGAACGCTACATTGAATTCCGGAGCTATTAAATGGAACGGCAAGTACCTGTTGGTAGTACGTGTGGAAGGTGCCGACCGTAAATCGTTTTTTGCGGTGGCCGAGAGTCCTAATGGCATTGACAATTTCCGTTTTTGGGATTATCCTATTACGATGCCCGAAGATGTGATTCCGGCTACCAATATTTATGATATGCGCCTTACGGCGCATGAAGACGGCTGGGTGTACGGCATTTTCTGTGCGGAAAGACATGACCCGGCAGCACCGGCGGGCGACTTGTCGTCGGCAACTGCCACTGCTGCCATAGCTCGCACCAAAGATTTTGTGAACTGGGAGCGGCTGCCTGATTTGAAGACCGGAAGCCAGCAACGCAATGTCGTGCTTCATCCCGAATTCGTCAATGGGAAATATGCACTTTACACCCGTCCGCAGGACGGATTCATCGATGCCGGAAGCGGAGGGGGAATCGGCTGGGCATTGGTGGACGATATGACTCATGCGGAGGTAAGAGAGGAAACGATTATCGACCGGCGCTATTATCATACCATCAAAGAGGTGAAGAACGGAGAAGGGCCGCATCCTATCAAGACTCCTAAAGGGTGGCTGCATCTGGCACATGGGGTTCGCGGATGTGCCGCCGGGTTAAGATATGTTCTTTATATGTATATGACTTCTCTTGAAGACCCGACGCGTGTGATAGCTTCTCCTGCCGGGGCAATCATGGTTCCCGAAGGCGGGGAGCGTGTGGGAGATGTTTCGAATGTACTGTTTTCCAATGGCTGGATTGCAGATGAAGACGGAAAAGTATTCATTTATTACGCTTCGAGTGATACACGTATGCATGTGGCAACTTCTACCATAGACCGATTGGTGGATTATTGTCTGAATACTCCGCAAGACGGTTATTCTTCATCTGCTTCTGTGGAAACACTGAAACGCCAGATTGCGAAAAACCTGAAATTGATGAGTTGATGCACAGCATCCTTAAATAACGGTCTACCATGATAAAACTAAAAGAAAAGATTGGCTACGGTTTGGGAGACATGGCTTCCTCTATGTTCTGGAAGTTGTTCGGCTCTTATCTTATGATATTCTATACGGATGTATTCGGAATGTCGGCAGCCGTTGTGGGGACTATGTTCCTCGTCACTCGTGTATGGGATTCGGCATTCGATCCTATTGTCGGAATCATTGCCGACCGCACTCATTCACGGTGGGGGAAGTTCCGCCCTTATCTGCTATTTCTTGCTTTTCCGTTTGCCTTCATCGGAATCCTTACTTTTACTACTCCCGAATGGAGCATGACGGCGAAGATTGTATATGCTTATATTACTTACTCACTGATGATGATGGTTTATTCTGCTATCAATGTGCCTTATGCTTCTCTGTTAGGTGTAATGAGTGCCGAACCGCACGACCGCAATGTACTGTCTGTCTACCGCATGGTATTTGCCTATTTGGGCAGTTTCATCGCATTGCTGCTGTTCATGCCTATGGTGAATGCTTTTAGCGAGGGACATGGCGAGCAATATGGTTGGGAAATGGCTGTAACTGTGATAGCTGTCATGTGTACTGTCTTTTTTATCGGTTGTTTTGCTTTGACCCGTGAGCGTGTGAAACCTATCAGGGAGAAGCAAGCCCCGCTGAAAGATGATTTGAAAGATTTGTTGCACAACCGTCCCTGGTGGATTTTGTTGGGAGCGGGTATTGCTGCCTTGATTTTCAATTCCATTCGTGACGGTGCCACTGTGTATTATTTCAAGTACTTTATTGTAGAAAATAGTAATGAGCCGGTTACTTTTCTAGGTATCCCATTTGTATTAAGCGGACTGTACCTGGCTATTGGACAGGCGGCTAATATTGTCGGAGTGGTTTTGGTCGCTCCGGTCAGCAACCGCATCGGGAAGAAAAGAACTTATATGTGGGCTATGGTAGTTGCAACGGTGCTCAGTATCGTTTTCTACTGGTTCGATAAAGAGAATCTCATACTCATTTTTATTTTCCAGATACTTATCAGTATTTGTGCCGGCAGTATTTTCCCTCTTTTATGGAGCATGTATGCCGATTGTGTAGACTATTCCGAACTTAAAACGGGTAACAGGGCTACCGGACTGATATTTTCTTCTTCATCCATGAGCCAGAAGTTCGGGTGGGCAATCGGCAGCGCTGTCACTGGCTGGTTGTTGGGGTACTTCGGTTTCCAGGCGAATGTGGTGCAAAACGACCAGGCTATTAATGGTATCAGGATGTTTCTCAGCTTTTTGCCTGCCATAGGTACCTTATTGAGTATTTTATTCATCAGCATGTATCCGCTATCCGAAAGAAGAATGAAAGAAATCATCGGGGAACTGGAACAGAAGAGAAACCAACATTAAACATTTAGGATTATGGAAACTACTATTGAATGCCTGAAAGAGGAAGTGCAACAAGTGCTTACCACTAATATTCTCCCTTACTGGATAGAAAAAATGCAGGATAGAGGGAATGGAGGATTTTACGGTCGCATCACAGGGCAGGAATGTTTGGTTGCTGAAGCGGAGAAGGGAGCTGTCATGAATGCACGCATTCTGTGGACGTTCTCTGCTGCTTACCGCCTGTTGCATAAGACCGAATATCTGGAAATTGCCACTCGTGCCAAACGTGAAATAATCGACCGCTTTTATGATACACAATTTGGAGGAATTTATTGGAGCATAGATGCTCATGGGCAGCCTTTGGATACAAAGAAGCAGGTCTACGCTATCGGATTTGCTATTTATGGACTGAGTGAGTATCATCGGGCAACGGCGGACGACGAGGCTTTGGAATATGCTGTCCGCCTTTTTCATGACATCGAATTGCACTGTTTTGACAAAGGAAAAAATGGGTATTATGAAGCGTTTTCTAGAGAATGGGGAGAAATAGCAGATATGCGTCTCAGTGACAAGGATGCTAATGAACGCAAAACGATGAATACTCATTTGCATATTCTTGAGCCTTATACCAATCTTTTTCGGGTATGGAAGGATGAAATGCTGAAAAGCCGGTTGCATAATCTTATCCGTTTGTTCATTGATGAGATTATGGATATGGACACAAGGCATCTGCAACTTTTCTTTGACGACAACTGGCGAAGCAATTACCATATTATATCTTACGGTCATGATATTGAAGCGTCGTGGCTTATTCATGAGGCGGCACTCGTACTTGCTGACCGCCAACTATTGACCGAAATAGAAATGTATATCGTTGAGATGGCTGAAGCTGCTGCGGAGGGCTTTCTTTCCGACGGAGGAATGATTTACGAATTACGGACTAACAGTTCGTCTATTGATGCCGACCGGCATTGGTGGGTACAAGCTGAAACAGTGGTAGGATTTATGAATCTATATCAACATTTCGGTGACAAGCTATCTTTGTCACGCGCTGTCCGGTGTTGGGAGTTCATCAAAAAGCATTTAATTGATTATGCAAATGGAGAATGGTACTGGAGCCTTTCGGCTGATGGGACTGTCAACCGTGAGGATGATAAAGCCGGATTTTGGAAATGTCCTTACCATAACGGGCGTATGTGTATGGAGATAATGGAGCGCTTTTGATTTCATTGCAGTCGTTTAGTTCCAACCCTGTTTGGAACTGTTTGTTTCTCGGCGTGAAACACTTTGTTTCCCTGCTTGAAACATTTCGTTTCTCGGTGAGAAACAAATGGTTTCATGGCATGAAACAAATCACGGCTTGTGGGGTGACGCCCAGTATGCTGTGGGATGACTGAAGATGACCTTTAAGCAAACTTGAGGTGTATTTATAATGAAAGCTGGAGAAAGGGATTGTTTTATCCTTCCTCCAGCTTTTATATTATTGATGAGCAGTGAATTACTTCACTTCCCAAGTATCATTAGTCATCAACAGCTCCTGGAAATTGTGATATTTCTTCTTGCCTTTGATTTCTTCGATTTGTTCAACGACAGCATCGTTGTAAGTCGGAGCGTCTACATCACGGATTACACCGAGTGCAATCGGGAAGTCGGGACCTTCCATCAAAGCCAGCTTCAGTTGAAGCGTATTATCTTGGCAGTGTGCGTCGTGGATAAGGATATCCTTTTCTGTGATACCGTTCTCACCCAGTTTCACTACCTTCAGCCCGAAGCCTTCCTGCATCAATCCGAACTCCTTGTTTTCACCAAATAACATCGGTTTGCCATGTTCCAGATAGATAGCATTCTTGGCACGTCCTTCTTTGGTGGCAACGCTGGCGTGAGTTCCGTCGTTGAAGATCACGCAGTTCTGTAGAACTTCTACAACAGAAGCACCTTTGTGATTGGCTGCTGCTTTCAACACTTCTACAGAAGCGGCACCATCTACTGCAATGCAGCGTGCAAAGAAACGTCCGCGGGCGCCAAAAGCCAGCTCTGCCGGATGGAACGGGTCTTCCACTGTTCCGTAAGGAGATGATTTGGTGACAAGTCCGCGTTCTGAAGTCGGTGAATATTGTCCTTTTGTCAGACCGTAGATACGGTTGTTCAGAAGAATCATATTCAGGTCGACATTACGGCGTAATGCGTGGATGAAGTGGTTACCACCAATTGCAAGGCCGTCACCATCACCGGAAATCTGCCAGATAGTCAAATTGGGATTGGCTACTTTAGCTCCTGTTGCAACAGCAGCGGCACGTCCGTGGATAGTGTGGAACCCATATGTATTTACATAGTAAGGCAGACGGGAAGAACAACCGATACCGGAAATGACGGCAATATCATGCGGAGCTACTCCCAGTTCGGCCATAGCTTTGTGCAGTGAGTTCAGGAAAGCGTGGTCACCGCATCCCGGACACCAGCGTGGTTGGCCTGATTTATAATCTTGTACGGTATATACTTTATCGCTCATCTTTTATTCCTCCAATAATTTAGTGAATGCATCTATCAATTCTCTCGTAACGAAAGGCTGTCCTTTCACTTGGTTGAACTGGCTGATGTTCAATCCGGGCACTTTCATGCGCAAATAACCTGCGAATTGTCCCAGATTCTGTTCAGCTACCACGATTTTCTTGTATTTATGCAATACATCGGCTGTGTTCTTCGGCAGCGGGTTGATGTACTGGAAGTGAACGAAAGCCACTTTCTTTCCATGTTCGCGCATATAGTCCATAGCCAGACGGAGATGACCGTAAGTACCACCCCAACCCACAATCAATAAGTCTGCATCTTCGTCACCCAATACTTCGAGTTCGGGGATATAGTCTGCAATTTTATCCACTTTGGCCTGACGCAGATGAACCATCTTATTGTGGTTTTCGGGTTCGGTAGAGATAGCGCCTGTTTCGTTGCTCTTTTCAAGACCACCGATGCGGTGCATGAATCCTTCAGTTCCCGGAGTAGCCCAGTAGCGTACGCCTGTTTCCGGATTACGTTGGTAAGGAGTCCAGTTGCCGGCCATATCCGGGGTCACATACGGAGGATTGATGGCAGGATATTCATCCAGATTAGGGAGTTTCCATGCGGCAGAACCGTTAGCTACGAAAGCATCAGTCAGCAATACAACCGGAGTCATGTGTTCCAAGGCAATCTTGCATGCCATATAAGCGGCGTCGAAACAGTTGGTCGGCGATGTTGCGGCGATTACAGGCATCGGGCTTTCGCCGTTGCGTCCGTAAAGGGCCTGTAATAAGTCGGTCTGTTCTGATTTAGTAGGAAGACCGGTAGACGGACCGCCACGCTGTACATTGACAATCACCAATGGAAGTTCACCGATTACAGCAAGGTTCATCGCCTCACTCTTCAGGCAAACACCGGGGCCGGAAGTCGTAGTCACTGCCAAAGCACCGGCAAAAGCAGCACCAACTGCAGAAGCACAACCGGCTATTTCATCTTCGCACTGTACAGTTTTGACTCCCAATGATTTATGCTTGGCTAATTCGTGCAGAATATCAGTAGCCGGAGTGATAGGATAAGAACCCAAGTAGAGCCCCAGACCTGCTTTTTCAGCTGCGGCAATCAGTCCGTAAGCGGTTGCTTTATTACCGTTGATATCTGTATAAAGTCCTTTTGATTTCGGAGCTTTGCTTTCAATCTTATAAGTAGAGACAGAAGCATGAGTGTTTGCTCCGTAGTTGAAGCCATCGTTCAATACCTTAATATTAGCTTCTGCTATTTCGGGTTTCTTGGCGAATTTCTCGCGCAGCATTTTTTCAGCAGCAGCAAGGTTACGGTTGAACAACCAGCAAACCAATCCGAGTGCAAACATGTTTTTGCAACGGAGAATTGATTTGTTATCCAATCCGGAGTCTTTCAGGCTCTCTTTGCACATGGAAGAGATAGGAACTTCCAATACTTCCTGTTTTATTCCTAATTCTTCAAAGGGATTGTTGGTTTTAAATTGTGCCTTTTCCAAATCTCTGGCTTCGAATGAGTCGGAGTCGGTGATGATAAGTCCTTGCGGTTTACAGAATTTGATTTGTGTTTTCAGTGCGGAAGGGTTCATAGCCACCAATACGTGGCAACGGTCTCCGGGAGTGTAAACTTGTCCGGCGCCGATGTGGACCTGGAAACCGGAAACACCGGTTAGCGAACCTTGCGGGGCGCGGATGTCTGCCGGATAGTCAGGGAATGTACAGATGTCATTTCCCACTGTAGCCGACACGTTCGAGAAGATGTTGCCGGCCAGCTGCATACCGTCGCCGGAGTCGCCGGAGAAACGTACTACTACTTCCTCCAATTCTTTAACCATCATTTCGTCTGCCATAACTTTAATTACTATATTTAATTTAAAAACTGATTTTACTTTCAATTTGTGAGCGCAAAGGTCGGAAAGTTAATCGAATTATCAAAATAAATCCTACTTTATTGTCCTATTGACGCCAATTATTTGAAATATCTGAAAGGAACCTGCATTTTTATTCTTGTTAAATCGACAGAAACCGTTATCTTTGCAAGCAAATTTGAAGCGGCCTTGTAGTTCAACGGATAGAATAGAAGTTTCCTAAACGTATGTTCTTCCAAACAATGCAAAGGTAGTAAAATTTAGATTTATAGTAAATAAGAAAAGGAAGTTATAACGATAATTATTACATAAGGCTCTGTAGTTCAACGGATAGAACAAGAATTTCCTAAATTTTAGATAGGGGTTCGATTCCCCTCGGAGCTACTTTTCAAGTCCATTCCATTACGGGGTGGACTTCTTTTTTACAGCATTTACAGCAAAAAATAGGTATATTTGCGGATAAAAGTTCTACTATAGTTCTACAAAGATTATGGCTACATTCAAAGCAGAGGTGTACGCTCACCAAAAAAGGGCTGACGGCACATATAATATAAAGATAAGGGTTATACACCAAAAGAGGAAAAAGTACATCCCGACCACTTACTACGTGACAAAGGATGATTTGACACGCACGACTTTCAAATTGAAAAACCAAAAGTACATAGATGCCACCGATGATATGATAAAGAAATACCGTTCCATTTGTGACCGCATGGGGGAACGGCTTAAATCCATGACCGTTGAGCAGGTGGTAGATGCAATCACTAACGACAATGGGGAACACTTCGATTTGGATATAGTGGCTTATGCCCGTCAATACATATTGCACTTAAAGGAAACCGGGCATACAGGCAATGCGCTTTCTTACCAAGTAGCTATTAACAACCTTGTACGCTTTGTTGGCAGGGATAGCGTGAGCATAAAAGAAATCACGGTTAAGTTTGTCAATGATTGGATAAAGTGGATAAAAGAGAATCCGGCACGTTCCAAACCCGAAGCCAATCACGGAGAAAGGGCACAGAGCCTATATATATCCCAGCTAAGAGCCATACACAACCGAGCAAAGAAAGAGTTTAACGATGAGGATGCCGGGCTGATACGCATTCCCTATTCTCCTTTTAAGAGGGTGGAAATTCCCAAAGTTCCAGTTACAAGAAAAAGGGCTATTTCTACGGATTTACTTCGTAAATTTTCGGAGCTGCCTTATTCTTTGATTATGCAACCGGGGACAAACAGGTACAATCTCGCAAAGGATGTCTTTCTTTTGAGTTTCTGCTTAATCGGAATGAATGCGGTAGATTTGTACACTTGTACGGATTTGAAGAAAGGACGAATTACATACCAACGGACAAAAACAAAGAATCGGAGAGCCGACAAAGCGGAAATATCTGTGAGGATAGAGCCTGAACTAAAAGCCCTTATGAAAAAATATAAAGACCATACCGGGCAAAGGGTCTTTAATTTCTACAAGCTGTATTCAAGCGTGGATAGCTTTACGGCTGCAATTAACAAGGGTTTGAAAAAGATTGGTGATGATTTGGGAATAGATGATTTGGAGTTTTACGCAGCAAGGCATACATGGGCAACCATTGCAAGCAATGAAGCCGGAGTAGATAAATACACCGTTCACACAGCTCTTAACCACGTGGACGAAAATATGAGAGTGACGGATATTTATATTGCGAAATCGTGGGACAGCATAGATGCTGCCAACCGTAAGGTATTGGATTATGTCAAGCTATCTTTGGATGATGTAACAGAAAAGAAGTATATACCCAAAAATAAGCGTGTTTTGCCTAAGCAAAATTTGTAAGCTGTTATAGTTCAGTGATTTACAAGCCTATTTTTGCTTAGGCAAAATTTTAATAGGTGTTTATCTATCCTCTAAATCTGTATTATCTCTGATAATCAGATAGTTGCAGATTTTGCCTAAGCAAATTGCCTAAGCAAAATGATTTTGCCTAAGCAAAAATTGTAATATTCTGATAATCAAATAAATAGTTATTTTTAAGCCTAAAAATAGCGTTTTGCCTAAGCAAAATTTGCAAATGATTGAAATACAGTGTGTTA
>NZ_GG774796.1:205051-288655 GCF_000163675.1 Bacteroides sp. D22
TGTAATATTCTGATAATCAAATAAATAGTTATTTTTAAGCCTAAAAATAGCGTTTTGCCTAAGCAAAATTTGCAAATGATTGAAATACAGTGTGTTATAAGCGTTATTTTGCCTAAGCAAAAATATAGCCTTTTTTCGTTTGCCTAAGCAAAATTTGTAAGCTGTTATAGTTCAGTGATTTACAAGCCTATTTTTGCTTAGGCAAAATTTTATGCAAGTTATAAGGGATAATATATACTAATATATAATATTATATAGTTAATTAAGAGTAAATATATGAAATAGGGGTGTGGGGGAAGAACAAAAAAAGGCACTTATGGAAGTGCCGTAATTTTACTTTGGTAGATTCTATTTTGTTTCTACGCTAATTATGTCCGATATATCTTTGTTGAAATGATAAGTGCAATTAGTAATTGCATATCCCCCATAGGAGTTTTTGGCTCTATATCTATGGGAAATCTCCCAAGCTAAAGTATCGTATGGATTTATACCCTTGTTTTCAAACATAGCTTTGATTTGTTCTAATTTTGAGTTAATGCTATCTGTTGGGAACTCTCCATCCGTTGCTCTTTTAACGGTTTCCACTAATGCTTTAGACATAGGTGTGACTATTCCTATTTTCCCCATATCCATACACTCATAACTATCAGGGTCTTTTAAATTATTCTCCAAATACCTATTTATTAGTTTCTCAGCTTTACGTTGCGGAGTGTCGCTATTACATCCTGTTATCAAAGCTATCAGGCAAAGCATTAGCAAAGTTTTCATAAGTGTGTATTTAACGGTTGTACTTAGCAAGCTACTGTAATACACACGAAAGCGTGGGATTACTCCGAGGATTAAGAGGTACGACCAAGCACCTAACAGCCCATACAAGAGTAATGCCCACGCAAAGCGCAGGCATTAGCAAATTGTCTGAGGGCTGTTTCTGAAATTTGGTCGTTTTCTTAATCCCTACAACAATAGCCAATGCTATTTAGTGATATTTTAATTCAGCAGCAAATATAGTGTATTATTTGTTATAAAAATAGTCTTGCAGTGTTATATTTATAATGACGTATCAAAAATATATAGGTTTTTGTTTCCAAATAAACGGGGATTTTGTACCTTTGTAGAAAATAGTAGTTTATATGGGTAATTGGAGCGTACAACAAGAAGCTAAGAAAGAGGTCAAGGAGAAAGAAAGAACAAGTAGGGAAACGCTTGGAAAATTCTTCTACGACTTGGCTAAACTTGTATTTACGGCTATGGCTTTAGTTGGGGGCGTTTCGCTGATAATTGATGAGCCTCAGATAAAACAAGGGGTGTTGCTCGCAACAGGAATGCTACTGACATATATATTTGCTTCTATAGGTTATAACATTTTAAAAAGATAGAAATATGGATTTTATGATTATGTTTTTCTCTATATGCTCAGTAATAGGCATTGGAATCTTAATTTGGTTTAAAACCAAAAGCGGTAAAAGATGGTTAGCTAATTTATGATATGGAAATGTTAGGAGCTATCTTTACCGTTGGAATAGTCGTGACGGGTGCATTTATGATTTGGCTAAGAACAAAATCAGGCAAGAAATGGCTCGCTAATTTATGATATAGAATGTTTGTAAGAAATAGCCCTATGCAGACTAATAATGTTTGCATGGGGCTATTTTTGTTCTTCAAACATTCTTCCAAATCCAGTAAGCAGCCATTTGGCACTTACTCCATACTCCTTAACCATAGGATACAACCAAGATAATTGAAACCATCCACGCTCCAAGTCTTTTCTTTGCGCAATAAAATTTCTTCTATCTATGTTGTTGAGCCTACAGTATGTATTTACTCCTCTTATTTTCTTCATGGCTATAATGGCATCCAGCGCACTATAGAACCTTTCCATTATTTGCTTGCTTATAACGGTATTCATTGCGATATATGGCTCTTCAAGTTCTCTATATCGGATTTTAGCAACTCCAATTCACCTGTAGGCTCATTGGTTATTATAGCCGTAGTAATAGCGTTGGATATTTCCCTTTGCGCATCTAATACCCTATCGGGGTTTACCCGGTTAATTAAAAGAACTTCTTTGTAGAGGTTTATAACCATTCTGTAATACTTTTCCATATCAATACTTTCTTTGCTTTAAACCAAACACTATACGGCATTGGCACATCCGGCAGGATTCTCCATTTGGGCACTTCCCTTTTTAAGTTCCTCTATTTCGTTTTGCAATCTGCCTATCAATCTATTCAACCGTTCTATTTCCTTATCTTTTTCTACTAACATTCCATAAGGTGCAATCAGCTTGTCATTCATCATCTTTACGACTTGTCTTGAAAAAGCGTCAGCACCAGCAAACATGAAATCTTCGGGAGTGACTTCTTTTAATATCGTATTTTGCTTTGGTGATATATCCGAATAATACTTTGAAATATCACCGAATTTAGACTGCAATATATCCAATTTCTCTTTTGAAATAGGTTTTATTCCGTTTTCTATATTTGAAATATAGTTTTGTTTACACATTAATATCTCTGCCAACTCCTTTTGAGTAAGTTTTCTATCAAGCCTAAACCTCTTTAAATCAAATCGTTGCATATAAATAGAATATTTTTAATAGAAAATATATCCAAAAAGTTTTGTTATATTCGGATATATAGCCTATATTTGTTGCGTAATTAAATAAATGACATTACAAATATAGCCAAAAAGCGTGTTTGTAGAACATATAAATTAGAGAAAATGAAAAAAGTAACCCAAAAAGACTATCAGTCTTTTATTCAGATTTACAAAGGATTGCCTGAAAGGAGTGCTGTAAAAGCTCCAAAAACTGAGTTTGTGGAGGAAATAGCGGCTCTGTGTATGTGTAGTACCAAGACGGTACGAATGTGGATTCATGGCGTACAAAAGCCGGATGCCCTCAAACAAAAGATGATTAGTGATAAACTGGGCGTTCCAGCCGATATTTTATTTCCTGTTACAGAATGAAAGCTATAGAGTTCTACACAACCCCGGAGGGTGAAGTTACTATGCGCCCTATCGGAGAAGCCGAAAGGCAGTTGAAAGAAACTGATACCGACTTTATCCAAGCTTTCTTGGCTATACTGAGGGAGTTTTATCCCGAAGCATACGATGCGCTTATGGATATATACTCTAAAAATTCAAACAACAAGAGGTATCGGGATTTCATAGCGGTGCGTAGATTCATTAAATGCAACTTCGGTCTGTATGACAACATGATTGATGTAGATGAGAATTGGAACTTTAATTTTGAGTTTGTAGGTTGTCCATTACGTGGAGAATGCAAACATGATAAAGTTATTTGCGCTCCTAAATTCAACTCTAAGTTGTCCGATAGGCAAATAGAAGTTATGCGAATGCTCTATGATGGGAAAAACGATTCAGAAATAGCCGAAAAGCTGTTTATCTCTTTAAATACCGTGAACAACCATAGAAAAAACAGTTTCCGAAAGGTGGGAGTACATTCAATGGCTGAATTTATGCGGTATGCTATGACTAACAATCTTTTCAAATAACAAATGCAACACCGATGAAAGGAGAAACTTTAGCAAACCTTATCCAATGTGGCGTTACGCTACTTCTTGGCATTATTGCCCTTGCTGGGGCATTGTTCTGTAATGCCTCATTTCACTTCTTTACCGCTATGGCTTGTTTTTGGCTGGCATGGGTTTTCTATACCGACAATGAGTATGGGATAGTAAGTGTTAGAGAATATTTTAAGAACCGCTACAAAAAGGACTGACTTATGGCAATTCAGATGGAACTATACGAGTTAAAGAATCTCTGTATGGAAATGGCTTCTTTGGGTGCTGCCAACTATGTAAAACAGACTATCCCGGCAAAAGACCTCATTTCACAACGTGAAGCATACAGATTGTTTCAAGAGTGCCGGGTGAAACGCTGGCAAAAAGACGGCAGAGTTTCTACTATCCGTGGCGGTAGCTCTATACATTCCAAAGTATTGTATTCACGTGCCGAACTTATGGCAGTGGATAAATCAGAGAAAATCAACTCTATAATTAATAAGTGATATGCGAACAATCAAATTAAAATCATTATCCCTTGTGAATTTTAAGGGAATCAGAAGCCTAAATATCGGTTTCTCCGATGCGGAAACGCTGGTTGCTGGAGAAAATGGTACGGGCAAAACAACTGTGTTCGATTCATTCCTTTGGCTTCTTTTTGGAAAAGACAGTACGGGACGGTCGGATAGTAATTTCAACATTAAAACGTTGGATTCGGACGGCAAGCCTATTTTGCACCTTGAACACTCCGTTACTGGTGTACTATCAGTGGATGGCAAGACGGTAACACTGCAACGCTGCTATGTGGAAAACTGGGTCAAGCCACGTGGAACTACGGAAGAAAGCCTAAAGAATCATGCAACAGAGTTCTATTTGAACGGTGTTAAGTTGGCTACCAAAAAGGAGTATGATAGTGAAGTAGCTGCCATCATCCCGGAAGATGTTTTCCGAATGATAACCAACCCTTTCTACTTTACATCAATGAAGCCGGAAGCGCAAAAAGAAATCCTTTTGGATATGGTAGGAACGCTTACCGACCAAGACGTAGCGCAGACCAAGCCCGAATATTTGGAGTTGCTGGCTCAGTTGTCCGGCAGGAGCATCGCCCAATACGCCAAAGAGGTAGCCGCCAAGAAAAAGGCTTGCAAAGATGAATTGTCAGTTATTCCCTCTCAGATAGAAACGGCTCGTAAACTTATGCCGGAGGAAGAGGATTGGGTAGCCATTGATAGTGAGATTGAGGATAAAAATGCCCGTATTCAGCAGATAGAGGAACAAATTGCCGACAAATCAAAGCTGAATGAGCAGGAATATCAACGTAAGGCTTTTATCCAAAAGCAAATAGGTGAAAAACGCCTACAACTCAATAGTAGAATGAATGAAATCGCTACAGAAGCTAACAAAGGGCGCAATGAGGCATCTTTGAAGCTGAACGAATTGGAATATTCGTTGCGTACTGAAAAAGCCTCTTTAGACAGAAAAAGGCAATCGGTTGCGGATATGGATATTGAGATAGAAAAGCTTAATACCAAATTGTCCGCATTGCGTGGTGAATTTTCATTTATCAGCAAGGAGGAACTTACCTATAATGAGGGTGAATTTATTTGCCCCACTTGCAAACGTCCTTTGGAAATTGAGGATATAGAAGCCAAGCAGCGTGAAATGCAAGCCAACTTTAACGCTAATAAGGCGGCACGTCTGAAAGCGAATAAAGAGGCTGGCATGGCTAAAAAGCAACGGCTTGAAGAAATGCAAGGGCTTAAAGACCGTACCAATGCCGAAATCGAGGAGCTGGAACAAAAGATAGAGCGTATCAATGCCGATATTCAACAAGCAAAGGCTTCTATCCCCGAGGCGCAAAACGTGGAAGCAATGATAGCATCCGACCGAACTTGCATTGACATCAAGAACGAGATTGTCGAACTTGAAAATCAGCTCAAAGTGGATGCAAAGATTGTGGACGTGTCGGAACTGCAATCGGAGAAAAGAACTTTGAATGAAGCCGTGCAAGGCTTATACAAGCGTTTGGCAAACCGTGAACAAATCGGCAGGGCTGAAAAGGAAATCGCTTCTTTGGAAGAAAAGCGCATTGCCAACAATCAAAAGTTGGCAGACCTTGAAAAATGGGAGTTTACGGCACTCCAATTCCAAAAGGATAAGGATGCGGAGCTGTTGAAACGCATTAACGGAATGTTCAGATATGTATCATTCTCCTTTGTGAACGAACAACTGAACGGAGGCGAAAAACTGACGTGTGTATGCACCGTGAACGGTACACCTTTCCTTGACGTGAACAATGCCGGACAAATCAATGCCGGAATAGATATAATCAATGCCATTTGCACGGCAAAGGGGGTATCTGCACCGATTTTCGTTGATAATGCGGAAAGCGTGAATCAAATAATCCCATCACTCAGTCAGATTATCCGGCTGGTGGTAACTACGGACAAAGAACTAACCATTAAATAATTGCGATTATGACACAGCAAGCGACTACAACCATACAACAGGCTGCAAATGGTGGGCAGGTAGCTACTCAAAGAAAGCCTGTAGATATTCTTAAAAGCATGATGAATGCCGAAAGCGTACAAGAACAATTCAAAAATGCGCTTGGTAAAAATTCGGCAACATTCGTAGCCTCTGTAATTGACCTATACAACGGAGATAGCAATCTGCAACTCTGTAATCCTAAACAGGTGGTAATGGAAGCACTCAAAGCTGCCACGTTACATTTGCCAATAAACAAGGCTTTGGGCTATGCTTTCATTATCCCGTTCAAAAACTCCAAAAAGGATGAAAAGGGCAACTGGATTAAAGTGTATGAGCCGACTTTTCAAATGGGCTATAAGGGTTATATTCAGCTTGCCATGCGCACGGGACAATACCGTACCATCAATGCGGATGTGGTGTATGATGGTGAGTTGCGCAAGGTAAACAAACTGACCGGGGAAATAGCCTTTGACGGTGAAAGGAAAAGCGATAAGGTGATAGGCTATTTCTGTTACTTTGAACTTATGAACGGCTTTAGCAAGACTTTGTACATGACAGTGGAGCAAATGGCAAACCATGCAAAGCGATACAGTAAAGCCATCACAAGCGATAAGGATGTAACGGTTGAAAAGTTGCTGAATTTGGCTAATTTGCCCGTTTCTCCCGATAGCAACAAGGTTGGTTGGATGGGTAACTTTCACGGAATGGCACAAAAAACCGTTATCCGTAATTTACTGAGTAAATACGGCTATTTGTCCGTAGAAATGCAAAATGCCATCACCAATGACTACGAGGGTGACGAAACTTCACAGCGTGAAATATTGACCGACAATTACGCAAACAAACAGTTGATTGATGCGGAAGATGTGAGCTTTGAAAGCGTGTCAAGCGAGCAACAAGCGGAAACTATTGACCCCGGATATTGATAGCGTATGAAACTGATAGTTCTTGGTTCAAGTAGTAGTGGCAACTGTTACATTTTGGATAACGGTAATGAAGCTCTGATTATAGAGGCTGGAATCCGTTTCCAAGAAGTCAAGAAAGCGTTGGATTTCAATCTGAGAAAGGTTGTAGGGTGTGTGGTAACGCACGCCCACAACGACCACGCCAAATATATTAAGGCAATGGTGGATAGTGGATTTCACACGTTGGCATTACGGGAGGTATGGACTGCAAAGGGCGTTTGGGATTCCCGTTCTTTGGTGGTTAAAGAGGGCAAAGGCTATAAGATGGGTAATTTTAAGGTACTTCCTTTTCCTGCTTGCCATGATGTGCCATGTGTCGGCTATCTGATAGACCACCCCGATATGGGAAAGATGGTATTTCTTACCGATAGCTGTATGTGCGAATATCAGTTCAAGGGGCTTAACCATGTGCTGATAGAGTGCAATTACTCTGATAAGAAGCTCATTGAGGCGATTACAGCCGGGCGCACGTTGCCCTCACAGCGTGAACGTCTGCTTACCTCACACATGGAGCTTACTACGTGCAAGGGTTTTTTGGAAGCAAACGACTTATCCCATGTTTCGGAAATCGTGCTTTTACACCTTTCCGAGAATAATAGCGATGAGCCTTATTTCATATCGGAGGTAGAAAGGCATACGGGGAAAGTGGTTTATGCGGCAAAGCCGGGTTTAACGATTGATTTAGACAGAACATAAGGATATGGCTAAACTCCAAGTAGAAAAGAGAAACGGGTTATTTGATTTGAAGCCTCTATACGAATGGATGCGTAACGCTTTGGATGGTATTTATAGGATAGAGGTTAAGAAAGTCAGAAAGCCACGTTCTTTAGACCAAAACGGGTGGTTGTTCGGGTGTATTTACCCTATCCTTTTAGACGCTCTTTTGGAAGCTGGTTGGGAGTTCGTTTCAGTAGAACAAGTGCATGAGTTTTTTAAGGCTCAAATGACGGCTGACAAAGTGGTAAATAAGCACACGGGGGAGATTATAGAGTTCCCGTGTTCTACAGCCACTATGGACACGGTGACATTCTCCACCTATTGCGAAAAACTGAGGGAGTACGCCAAAGAGTTTCTGAATGTGGATATTCCCGACCCGGATAAATATTGGAGAAGCCATGAAAAGAATACCTAACAGCGTGGTATCTGAGCTGATACGCTTAGTGCCCATTTTGATAGCAAATATTCCACCCGGACAAAGTACGAGAGTGGATAACGCAATAAGATTAACAAAGAAGATTATCAACAAATTAAAAACATTGAAAGATGAAAGTAGAAATTGAAGAAAGCAAGTTGCAAACAGCTTATGCAAATGCTTGTGATGGAGTTAAGGATTTTATGGAAAGCCTGTTTGGAAAGAAGGTGTTTGAGGCTGCAAAGCCCACGTTGGACGATTACAAGACTATCCGCACGTATGAGGATGCTTGTGTGGCGTTAAAACAAGATGCAATAAGAGTGGATAGTGTGAATAGAGATACTACCACAGTTTTAACCAATGGAGGTGATAGGGTAAATATGCCATCCCATATTGTTGCTCTTATGAAATTAGAAACTATTAGTCGAGCTTTGTGGGGTAGAGATTTCCAGCCAAAGCCGGATGGAGAGGGAAGCAAAGTGTATTGGTATCCGTGGTTTGCTTTGTATACTAAGAAAGAAATTAATGATATGTATCCCGAACAAAGAGGTGCCCTTTTGTCTGCTACTGCGCATGCTGGTGCGGCTGCGGGTTTCGGTTCTCTGTATGCGGGTCATCGTTCCTCGTATGCATTTGCGGACTTTGGGTTCCGCTTGTGCCAAGAAACAGAAGAAAAGGCTAAGTATTTCGGGCAGCAATTCATTGAACTTTGGGCTGAATATTTGAAATTCAACTTTACCGTTGGAAATCGCTTGAAATAAAAGTGTGTTTATTAAACATATTATTAACTAAAAACAAGGTGAAATGAAAGACATCATGTTAGCCGATACCCCGGTGGAACAAAGGGCACAGATTCTACGTGATAGCTGCGACCAAATTGTAGAGCGTAGCTACACACGCAAATTCGACCAAGAAGAAATCAACGAAAGGAGGGCAGACCTCGCTAACGTGGCGATTCAAAAGGCGGATTTGGAACAATCATTAGCGGAAATCAGAGCCGATTACAAAGGCAAAATCAAGCCTTTGGAGGAACGCATAGTTAAACTTCGTGACGAACTGAAAGCTGGGGGCGATTGGATTAAGGGCGACTGTTTCAAGTTTGTAGATGAGGAAGAAAAAATGGTTGGCTTCTACAGCCCGGAGGGTTATTTGCTGGAACAACGCCCCATGACACAAGACGAAAGGCAGCGTAACGTGTTCCGTGCTATCCGTGCGGATAAAACGGGTACAGACGATTAAGTATTAATAATTAAAACATTTCAAAATGGAAAATCAAGAAAAAGGATTAACCGTGAACATCGGTGAGTACAAGGGTGAAAAACCTATCGAAGTAGTGTACAGAATTGGTAATGCTCCTAAAGCATTGGACGAATTGCCCATTAAGCAACCGGAAAGTATTTCTGTATCAGGTGTTATCAGAACTCCGTTAGATTGGTTGGAAAAGCGTATTGACACCATCGACCAAAAGCGTGCGAATATTAAGGTAAACCGTGAGAAAATGAGTATCACGCTTACCGTGAATGAGGATGATTATTACACCAAAAACACCTTTGTAGGTACGGTGGAATTATCGGAAGTCTTTTCAAAGTTCGGTATCAATGACGGAGAATGTGGCTGGATTCCGGCTAAACTGGGGCAGTTCCTGCGTTTGAATCGTGGCGTATTCATGCAAAAAGAGGATTGTATGAAGCTCGTTTCGGTATTAAAGAACTTCACGGCTAACGCCAAGACAGAAATTCAGAAACAGCGTGACCCGTCCGGCTCTATGGCTGAGGTGTACCGTTCACAAGTAGAAAGTAATTTGCCCAAGAGTTTCACGATTAACATCGCCATTTTCAAGGGAACTGCAAAAACACCTATTGAAGTTGAGTTCGACCACTATCTTTCTAATGGTGATGTGTTGTTGCAACTTGTTTCGCCCGGTGCTAACGAACTGGCAGAGGACTATAGAGATAAGTGTATTGACGAGGTGTTAGACGGCATTCGTGCCATTGCCCCGGACATTGCTATTCTTGAAATCTAAATACTATATCGTGGGGGAGAAATCCCCCACTTATAACAGCTCATAATATGGCTAATAAAAAAATCATACCGCCTATGCCTTTCGATGCCACCGCTTGGTTATCCAACAATGCGGCTATGAGGTTGTCATTTGCTTGTAAGGGCTTGTGGCTGGATATGCTTTGCTGTATGTGGGTGAGTATAGAGCGTGGGGTTATGATGAAACCTATTGGCGGTGCGTACACGGTTGATGAATTAGAAGCCCTCTACGGAAGTGGAACAAAGGAGCTGATAGAATCATTGATTAACGCTGAATTATTGTCTGTAAGGAATGATGGGGCTTTGTACAACGCTGATATGGTTAAGATGGAATCAATACGGGTAAAACGGTCTGAGGCTGGGAAAAAAGGTGGTGTAACTATGGGTAAACGGATATTAGCCAAAGTTGATGCGCTTGTGGAAACGCCACCGACAGAAATGCCACATACACCTTCCCCAACGGCTGAAACGCAACACGGGGCGCAAGCAGACCTATTTCCCGATGATTTGCCGGAGAATCCACCGCCACTGACTGATGAACAACAGCGGAAGATTGCAAAAGCCAAGAAGTACAATTATGCTGATTACGTTACTTTGACACGTGATGAATACGCAAAATTATGTACCGAATATGGCGAAGAAGCCGCTAAAGCGATGATTGATATTCTCAACAATTACAAAGGTTCTAAGGGTAAGAAGTATAAATCCGATTACCTGACTATTAGGGGCTGGGTAAAAGATAAGTATTACGAAAATATGAATAGATATGGACAACAAACTGGTACAACGGCTGCAACAGATATTGGCAAACCAAGCGCAAAGAGGACTTTTAGGGACACGCTTTAAGATTGAGAAGTTTCCCGAACAGGACATAGCGGAAATGCTAAGGATGTGTTATCAGTCAGAAGTTGAGCGCAGAAACATGAAGTATGTTTCGGATGAAGCCACGTTGGAAAAGATAGGCAAAGCGGCTAAGTTCCTTTGCGGAAACGGAAAGTTCGGCTTGCTTCTGTATGGTACGGTAGGAAGTGGTAAAACCACGCTTGCAAAGGCGATATGCAACATTATAGGTATCTTGTACAATAGTGATTTATCTTCCGAAAGAAAGGGAGTGTACCGCATATCAGCTTTGAACCTTGCCAAGTCAATAGCCGATGACCCGACTTATTTCAACAAGCTAAAGAATCAAGAACTTTTGTTTATTGATGATGTGGGCACTGAACCAGCAAGCGTGAAAAGTTGGGGCAACGAGTTTTCCCCGGTTACTGAATTAATCTATGCCCGATATGACAGGCAGCTATTCACTATAGCCACTTCCAATTTGGCAGATGAGGAATTTGGCGACAGGTACGGAGAGCGTATTGCTGATAGAATGGAAGAAATGTTTGAACGGCTGCACTACAGCCAAAAAAGCTATCGAAAATGAGATTTGCGCTCAGAAACAAAACAAAGCTCATTAATGCTTTCGGTGAAGCGTATTACAACGAACTTATTGCAAGCATTAATAGCTTTCAATCTAACTACACGCCCGATTGCCATTATTGGAACGAGGCGATACAAAAAGAAATGCTGGATATGCCAAGTAGTACCCACCCGGATAAGACATTTTCGTTTGCCATTGTGAGCGAAATGTGGGATGTGATAACGCTTGCTTATTATTCAGAAAGTAATACACCAAGTAAATAATAAAGCTATGCAACACCAAAAATCAGAAAAGAAAAAAGTGGTTGTGACCTTATGCCGTGTATTCCCAGTTACACATTCTTTGGCTGGAAAGCCTACAGAGTTTGAGGGCAAACTAAAAGAGCATAAGAAGATACATACTATACGCTACAATAAGAATGGCGTGTGGGATAAGAGATATAAAGATATTGCATCCGGCAAAAAATATCTTTCAGTGCGTGAATGGACGGGCAGACCGTACAACTCTGAGCAGAGAGAGTTTGCCCAGTATGATAAAATAGGTCTACAGCACATTACTATGACCTATGGTGTTGATGATGCCGTTCCTCAGATATGGATTGATGGTAAACAAATTCCCATTGAAATAGTGGCAAAGAATGATGGTCTGACAGTTGAGCAATTTGTGGAATGGTTCTTTGGTGAATCAAAAAGTAACGTGTTTGAGGGCGTTGTGTTACACTTCACTTCATTTAGGTACTGATATGGGAAAAGATGATATAAAGCATTGTAGTGAGTGCAAATATTACTGGTGCGAGCCTAAGTCAATGCAGATGTATTGCTATAAACTGGCGAAGCGGATAACGGCAAGAAAGAAGTTTTGTAAGCACTATGAACTAAATAAATGACAGTAGTATGGAAACGAATAAAACGAAGAATACAGACCTATTTTTGATTGACCCCCGTAATATCGTGGTTGTGGACGGTTTCAATGTAAGACGTGATTTTGACCTTGACGAACTGAAAGAGCAAATAAAGGCAAAGGGTGTCTTAAATCCTCTGACGGTTATAGCCTTTAAGGATGATGAGGGCAACGAGAAATATAAATTGGTGGATGGTGAACGCAGGTATAGGGCTACCATGTTGGCTATATCCGAGGGTGCGGATATTCCTTATGTTCGTGCCATGAAAGCCCGAAAGGACGCTTCTACTGAAGAATTGTATATTCAACAGATGATGCGTAACGAGGGTAAGAAATTTACCGAATACGAGTGCGCTATCATGTTCAGACGTTTCAAAGAAGAATTTGGATATAGCCAAGTTGAGATAGCGGATAAGTTCAAGAAAAGCCCGGCTTTCATAAGCAAATGCCTTTCCTTGTTGGATTTGCCCCCGTACATTCAAGAAAGGATTATGAAAGGGGAATTGTCGGTTAAGGCGGCTAAGGAGATTGCCGCCAATTATGGAAGTGAGAAAGAACAAGTAAAGGCTGCAAAGTCGGCTGTGGATAACGCCAAAGAAAACGGTAGGGTTACAGCTACCAATAAGGAGGTTCTTAATTCTCTGAAAGATTCTAAAGAAGCAAAAGCCATTGCGGAAGCTCTGAGAAAGGTTTGGGCTTATTTGGATGGTGAGGTTATCGTGGACGTGGATAAGCTGGCAAGGCTATTGGATAAGACGGAAAGCCTTAGCCAAGCGATGAGAGAATACAAGAAAGGGGGCATAAAATGAAACTGAGAAAAGAAAAGGAACAAATACCTGCGGATTTCCGCAAACAAATGTATGAGAACTACAAAGCCAATATGACTTTATACGGTAAACCAATTCTCCCGTACAAGCAATGGCTGAAAGACGTGTTTAACACTAAATTACCTTGTTGTGGTAAATAGATGGCATGAAAACGCTGATGATTGATATAATGCTGAATGACCGCTTTTATGCGGCTTTCAGATATAAGTATTGCCCAGCTTTCAAATTCGACATTGAGGATATGACTAACAAGGTTTATGAGCGATACCCCACCCTGCGAAAAAGGGCTATGAATGGCGAAAAAGTAGTATTTGCATTTTAATGATTTGAAGATATGGAAATTAAAAAGAAGATAGTAGTGCCTACGGGCGAAATATATACCGCTATAGGTGAAAAGGGAATGTTGGAGTTCCTTACGGTTGGAGATTATGGTAAGAACGCTAATATCAAAGCGGACTTTTTGGGGATTACCCGTGATTTGAACGGTGTACCCAATGGCGAGCCGATGCCTCTTACTGAAAAATGGGTGATTACCATTTCCACACAGTACGGTTGCTCTATGGGCTGCAAGTTCTGCGATGTTCCAAAAGTGGGTATTGGGAGAAATGCCACTTTTAATGATTTGAAAGGAGAAGTGCTAACGGCTATCAAGCAACACCCGGAAGTGAAGCACACGAAACGTCTAAACATACATTATGCACGTATGGGAGAGCCTACATGGAACGCAAATGTGTTACTTCATGCAATCAGTGTAAAGAAGGACATAGAGCCGTTTATAGGCGATTCTTTGGTACACCCGGTTATAAGTACAATGCTGCCAAAGAGAAATAAGAAGCTGGTTGAGTTCTTACATAAGTGGTGTTACTACATAAAGAACGAGCTTTATAAGGGTGATGCCGGACTTCAATTCTCCATCAATACAACGAATGATGAAGAAAGAAATTATCTGTTTTCGGGTAGTTCGCTTTCACTTGGTGAAATATCAGAAATTGGAAAATCGCTGCCTATGCCTGTTGGCAGGAAATATGCCTTAAACTTTGCTTTGGCAGATGATACACATATAGACGGTAAGCGTTTGAGAGAGCTTTTCAACCCCGATAAATTTATGTGTAAGATTACCCCATTGCACCGAACAAATAGCTGTGATGAGAACGATTTGCACACAAGTGGAGGCTATGAGCTGTTTACCCCATATAAAGCCGTGGAGGAAGATTTGAAAGGCAACGGATTCGATGTTATTGTGTTTGTCCCCTCTTATGATGAAGATAACGGGCTTATCACGTGTGGAAACGCTATCCTATCCGGGAAAGTTCCTACTTCAAGTTACCAAGAAACAATATACTGATATGGCTAAAATAGTAGATAACCCCAAAAGGTTTAAGGTGATTGAGTTGAGCCGAAACGAGTTGGCTAAAATTGGCGGTATTGGTATTTGCGATAGATGTAACGGTACTTCTAATACTGGCTATTATGTAGCCGTGCTAAATTGCTGGTTTTGTCCTAAATGCTACAATGAATGGTACGGATGCGCCACTCATTACCCGGAAGATATAAAGATAGAAAACAAAAATTTTGAGTTTTATAAAAATTTATTTGACCTATGAGCAAAGAAGAATTGCAAGCAAAATTGGCGAAAGCCAACGCAGAGAACAAAGGTATGGTGGTTTACCCTGAATACTTCAAGAAGAAAAAGAAGCGTATGCGCCCCGACTTCATAAAGAAGCTGGAAGAAACTGCAAAAGCGGATTTTACCGATGTGGATGATTACGGAGTGTATAAAGTTGGTTCTTTCCTCTATAGGAATGCCTTTGTAACCATATCTAAAGAGGATGGGCTATGGACGTTGCACGTGATAAGTGAAGCCCCGATAGGTTTGCCGCTCATTAAAGAGGTGAGGTACAAGTATCTGCCTAATAACCTTATGATGGCTCAGATTTTCGGAGATAGAGCCGAAGCAAACGAGATTAAGGGCGTTATTCTGTATCAGATTCCCAACGGAGAAATGGAGGCTGAATAATGATTTATGTAGGGATTGATACGGGTGTAAATACCGGGTTCGCTGTTTGGGATAGCAAGCAGCGTTCCCTACTTCAAGTATGCTCTTTGCCTATACATAAAGCGATGGAGCGTGTACGTTCCTTGTATGATGAGTATAAGGCTGGTATAGGTGACAAAGTGATTGTAAGGGTGGAAGACCCCCGGCAAAGAACGTGGTTCGGAACGGAGCGTATGAGCCGTGAAATGGAACGTAAGAAGTTGCAAGGTGTAGGCTCTGTGAAACGGGATGCCTCTATATGGGATGATTATCTAAAAGAGTTGGGCGTGGAGTATGAAATGGTTGCCCCGAAACGCAATGTAACCAAGCTGACACAAGAACGGTTTAAGGCTTTGACTGGATGGCAAAAACAGACAAATGAGCATGGACGTGATGGTGCAATGTTGGTTTATGGCTTTTAGTATTCTTTTTACGGTTAAATATGTGTTTAATAAACGCATATTTAGTATATTTGCAATATGATTCACCAAGTAAACAAATAAGCTATGGGTATGTATATTCTTATCGGATTAACGCTGTTTTTTTTAGCCTTGTTGCTCATGACCGAGTATATAGGTAGGAACTTTTGGAGGTTTGCCCCAAAAGAGCATTTGAAGCAAGGGGAAAAGATACACGTTTATATCAATGGCAAATACGATAGGCACGCAACCATTACGAGCGTGTCCGATGATTCGGTTAGTATCTATGGTGCGGTGTCATTGCCCGTTGATTACCGGGGTTCTTTCTATGCCATTGGCAAAGATTCCGTAGGTGCAAAGCTGGTATATGTGAAGTACCGCAGGCGTTACCGCTTTGTGAAGTTCTGTGAACTTTTTAGAAAGGGCTTCTGTGTAGAAGATGATGAGGAACAATTAATGCCGGATTCCCATTCTTCGGAGAATGACGAAACCAAAGACGAAACGGAGGTTGAGAATGAAATGTAGTGAGATTACATACAAGAAAGTTTCGGAGCTGGTTTTGTTGCCTGAAAATCCACGTACCATTACGAAGAATGACTTTGAAAGGCTGGTGGATTCCATAAAGATAAACGGCTTTTGGAAACACCGACCTTTGGCGGTTATGGAGCGTGACGGTAAACTGGTGGTATTGGCAGGAAACCAACGCTTGAAGGCTGCAAGAAAGCTGAAACTTGCCGATGTGCCCGTTATTCTTTATTCGGAACTGACCCCGGATGAGGAAAAGGATATTATTCTGAGGGATAATATCAACAATGGCGATTGGGCTTACAATGCCTTACAAATGGATGAGTTTTGGAAAGATGTAGATTTCGGCTTTATTGGGCTTGATTTTCCATCCGATGATGAGAAGCCCGGAAAGGGTAAGAAGAAAGCGGCTAAAGAGGCAGAGGAAACGGAAGCCGACCAAAGCACAGAGGAAGAAATGGACGATGAGGAACAAAGCGAGGAAGAAGCCGAAAAGGAATCTTTCTACCGTTCCATGTTTAAGGACGTTCTTTATGAAAGCGATAACGTCTTTGAAATTCCCAATCTCTTATTGGATATGCAAGCTGGAAAGGTAGAATTGCCTTTATCTCCGTGGGGTGCTAACAGCCGTTTGCGTAAAGATGTGGCGACATATCATTTCTATGTGGACGATTATCGCTTTGAGGCTCTTTTCAAAGACCCGATAAATTTACTCACAAGCGGATGCAAGGCGGTGGTAGAGCCGAATTGTAGTTGCCACGACCAAACGCCTGTAGCGTGGGGCATTCAGCTTATTTACAAGAAACGTTGGCTTTCTCGTTACTTCCAGGAATGCGGAATCAAGGTTTATGCTGACTTGAATGTTTCTCACAAGTTTATTGAGTACAACAAAATGGGTATTCCCAAAGGATATAATGCTTTCTTTACCCGTGGGCTGGACGGTTGGATGGAAAGCCTTAAATCTGATTTGCAAGTAGCCCAAGAAATAAGCGGGCTTGAAAAACCAAACCTTATCGTTTATGGTGGGGGTACGGAAATTCAGAAGTTCTGCCGTGAACATGGGCTGTTGTACGTCACAGATTTTATTAACGCAAAAAAGAAGTAAAGTATTATGGGACGAAATTCAAGTGGAACACGTGGAGGACTGCAACCGGGTGATGCAACATATAAAGGCTCTGTTGGTAAGCCTGAGCCTTTGGTAAACATGAAAGACCCGGCTCTGTATAAGGCAACCAAAGAAGCTATTTCACGCTATCATTCCGTACTTGGTGTAAGGCAAAAGAATGTAAAGTTGGCAGAACTATCGGCTGGCACTTATGGCGTACACGTTACGGCTAATGGGAAGTCAGAGGGTGTTTACCTTAACAAAAAGCATTTCATGCAAACGAAAAAAGCTGTGGAAGCCTCACACAAGAGAGGCTATGCGAGTGGGTGGAGTACGAAAACCAACAAAGCGGTAGCCCATACCGTAACGCATGAGCTGGCGCACGCTACATGGAATGCAAATATGACAGGGGCAAACCAAAAAGCGGCTGGAAAGGAAGTGAATAAATTATTTAAGTCTTGGAAGAAAGACAATAAGAAATCCGGGTATGGAAAGTATGCGGAAACCAATGTGTCGGAGTTCTGGGCTGAAACCGTTACTAAAGCGATACATGGTAAAAGTGATAAATATACCAAGAAAGTAAAGGAAATCTGCAAGAAATACAAACTATAGAGGTATTTTTGCTTAAATTAATTCAATGCAACATGGAGAAGATAGAATTAACCGCTGATGAGATTAAGGTAATCAAACAGCAATTAAATGGTGAAATCGAGGTTTGGAATGCTGATGATTATCAGCAAAAGCATCTCACTTCGGTAATTGACAAGGCAAACGCCCTTTTGGAGGAATTGGATGCCTACGATGAAATGATAGACGAAAAGGGCGGTGATACCATCCTTTGGTTTTGGGATAAGTACAAGGCACAAGAGAGTATCATAGAATAATTAACCGGGTAAAGGGAATCGGACGGTATCACGCTATCCGATTTTCTTTACTTTGTAAGTGTGTTTATAGAACACATAAACCAACGATAAATCAACGGATGGCACTTTTTGAGAAAGGAAATAAAATAGGGAATAGATTTTCATCTGATAACCAACCCCAAAATTCGGGTAGGAAGCCGTCCGTGTATAAATACATCAAAGATATTACGGGCAAAAAGGTAGCTCCGGAAATGAGCAAAGAGGACTACTATAAGGTTATCCGTTTCTTGATGGAAAGTACGCCCGAAACTTTGGAGGGGTTGGTTAAGAACAAAGACGGAACGCCCAACAAGAAAACGCCCGTGTGGGTGCTAAATGTGGTGTCTGCCATTAACGCAGATATTCGCTATGGTAGGACTTATACGGTAGATAGTCTGTTTGATAGGGTTTTCGGTAAACCCACCCAACAGATAGAGAGCGAAGTAAACGCACAAGTAACCAACAATAGCATGGATTTGTCGGCTCTTACTACGGATGAGTTGCTACAATACAATTCCTTGCTGGAAAAAATAAAGGCAGGCAATGGCACGAAGTAAGGTTACAGACGTGCCGATGGCACTTGCAGTGAAGATTGAGCTTTTCAAGCGTGGTTGTTTCGACTTCATCACCGTAAAGGATGGTTTGAAGCATGAGAAGCAAGAACACGCTTTGAAGATACTTACCGACAATGAACACGTTGAACTTTTGTACGGAGGTGCTGCCGGGGGTGCAAAATCATGGACGGGTGCGGTGTGGCTTCTGTTTATGTGCCTCTGTTATCCCGGTTCAAAGTGGTTTATCGGACGTGCCGAGTTAAAGCGTATCACACAATCTACACTTATCACATTTTACAAGGTTTGCAATCAATACGGGGTTGATGATACCTTGTACAAGTATAACGGGCAATACAATTATATCGAATTTTTCAACGGTTCACGCATTGACTTGTTGGACTTGCAATATAAGCCGGGCGACCCTCTGTATGAGCGTTACGGCTCAATCGAATATACAGGCGGCTGGATTGAAGAGGGTGGCGAGGTGAATTTTGGAGCTTATGATACATTGAAAACACGTATCGGGCGACACCTTAACAATGAACTGGGGTTGAGGCGAAAGTTATTCATTACGTGCAACCCTAAAAAGAATTGGATGTATGATACATTCTACAAGCCGGATAAGAAAGGGGAATTGCCCGAATATATGTACTACCTTGCTTGCCTTGTACAAGAAAATCCATTCATAGACCCCGATTATATAGAGGGCTTGAAAACCACAAAGGATAAAGTAAAGCGTGAACGTCTTTTGAAAGGTAATTGGGAATATGACGATAACCCCAACGCCCTTTGTTCACATGATGCAATCTGTGAGATATTCGGGAATAAGATTTCAATCAAGACAGGTACAAACTATATTACAGGTGATATTGCACGCTTCGGAGCTGACTATGCCCGTCTTGCCGTTTGGGACGGTTGGCATATCATAGAGCTACAATGTTTTCCCGTGTCTAAGACTACCGATATTCAGACGTGGATAATCAACAAGCAAAAGAAGTATAGAATACCCAACCATAAATGTATCGTTGATGAGGACGGTGTAGGCGGTGGAGTGGTGGATAATTGCGACATTCAGGGATTCGTGAACAACTCTACCCCTTTCAATGGTGAAAACTACCAAAACCTACAGACCCAATGCGGCTACAAGCTGGCAGACCACATAAACGCTACGGAAGTGGGGATAGATGAGGATTTGATAAGCACTGCCGATAAGGAAGAAATCATAAGGGAACTGGAACAACTGCAAACATGGAAAGCTGATTCGGACGGGAAACTAAAATTGAAACCCAAAGAAGAAATCAAGATGGATATTGGTTGTTCCCCGGACTGGAGGGATATGTTTCTGATGCGAGCATGGTTTGACTATAACGAGTATGATATACCCGATGATATAGAACGCAGATTAGGTATAACCGCTTAAAAACAATAAAGCAAAATGGGATTATTAAACATTATTTCTAACGAGGTAAAGGCGGCTATTGGCTACCAACAAAACTTTGCCGACCTTTTGACGGCTAAGGATGTGACCCGTGCTCTTTCCATGATGAAAGCCCATGCGGAAGAAGCCGCCAATAATTTACGTGAGTATAAGATTGACACTCACAAAGTGATGGAGCGTAAGGATAGAGCCGTTTACGATAAGAAAGGCAACTTTCTACGTTGGAGTAAACGGTGGAAAATCCCCATTCCTTACCCTCAATTCATCAATGAAATTTCTTTGGTGTTTCTCTATGGCAGACCCGTAAAATGGCAACAGCTTTCAACGGGTACGGATTATGCTTTTCAGAACTACAAAGATTGGCTGAATGAAATACATTTCAATGCCAAAGTTAGAGAGGCTAAACGTTTGGCTGGTGCGGAGGGCATTTCTGCCATTCTTTACCATGTGTACCGGGATAGTGATAATAAACCATCCCTTTTGCTGAATGTGTTGAGCCGGGAAAACAACGATGATATTTATACCATTCGTGACCAATACAAACGGATTACCGCTTTTGCGTGGGGTTACTATCTGACAGAGGCAGGCAACAATACCGTTTACCATGTGGATATATACACTAAAGAGACTGTATATCGTGCCAAACGTGGCAAAATGGGTTGGGAGGTTGAGATAAAGGATAATCCAATAGGGAAAATTCCCGTGCTGATATTTGAGCAAACGCCCGAACATAAGGAGGTGCAACCCATGATTGAACGCTCTGAAATAATGGAAAGCACCGATGCAGATACTAATGACCGCTTTTCTAACCCGGCAATGGTGGCTACTTCTGAAATCCTCAATAGCTTGCCAAAGTCGGAAGAAGAAGCCAAACTGTTTATTCTCAAAAATGGCGGTGATGTACGCTACCTTACATGGAATGAGGCGAGCGAAAGCAAAAAGAATGAGTTTGAAAGATTGGATAAACACATTCTTTCAAAGTCTTTCACGCCCAACATTGATTTTGACAATATGAAATCATTAGGCAACCTTTCGGCAAAGGCTATACGCAAAGTGATGTTGCTTGCCGTTATCAAGGCAGAACGCCACAAGGAAAAGCACGATGATTATATGAAACGCCACGCTAATCTTATGATAGCTATTTTAGGTAATGTGCTTGACTATCGGCATAAGGCTGAATATGATGCCTTGCTGTTAAGGCATGAGTTCCAAGAGCCTTTCGGGGAAGATGTGAGCGAATTGCTTGCCGACCTATCTAAGCAATACAATGATGGGGCATTGAGCCGTGAAACCTATGTAGAATTGTCCTACCTTGTAAAAGATGCGAAACAAGAAATAGAGCGGCTAAAACAAGAAGAAGCGGAACGGATGGAGCAACAAATGGAGTTAAACAAAATGGACGTTTTCGGAGGGGCTGAATAATGGAAATAAAGACAAAATACAATGTTGGCGATAAGGTTTGGATTATGCGCAATAATAAGCCGGAGAAAATCCAAATTAGCAATATTGAAGTGGAGGTAATAGGTGATGTACCTGTAGGTACTTGTTCCCTTTCGGGGGAGTATTATACCAAAATTATATATGTAGAGGTGCAAAGAAGTGAATATAGAAGTTTTGGTGATAAAGACCCAATTTGTAAGCATAATGAATGTAATTGCTTCAATACTAAAAAAGATTTGTTATACAGTTTCTTAGATGATAGCGACTATGGCAAAGAAGAAACAGACATCAACGCAGAACTACCATTGTAGGGACTGCAAACACGCTTTCGACTTCCACGAATTGAACTGGAAAGGTGAGCCGTTCTTATGCAAATGCCCTTTCCATAAATACAGCAAGTTTTTAGATAAGGACTATTGCACCAACTTTAAACTAAAGTAGTGGCATGGCAAAGAAGAAGTACATAGACTATAAGAAGATGCAAGCGGAGCTTTTCAAGAGAACGGAGGGTTACGCTGCCAATGTCCGTATCATCTACCAACAAGCATTTGAGCGAATAATTAACTTGGTAAAGGGTACGGAGTTGGAGGATGGGAAGCCTTTCTCTTTTGCCGACTATGGGTATAGTGAGGAAGTTACGCCCATTCTTAGGGATATGTACAGCCGTGTTTACCAAATTATCCGGGGCGGTGTAGAAAAGGAATGGCTTGCATCTAACGAGAATAACGATGCTTTGGTTAAAAGTGTGTTCGGTGAACAATCAATAAAGGATAATCACTTTGCCCGTTTCTTCAAGCGCAACAAAGAGGCTATGGATGCTTTCTTTGCCCGTAAGAGTGGTGACGGTGGTTTGAATCTCTCTCAAAAGGTTTGGCGATATACGGGTATGTTCCGTGATGAGCTGGAAAATACTTTGGATTTGGCGATTGGTGAGGGTGTTCCGGCTAATCGTTTGGCGGCTCAGATAAAGAAGTATCTACAAGACCCCGATAAGTTTTACAGGCGTTTCCGTATCAAGGTAGGGGAAGATGAGAACGGGCAACCTATCTATGGTAGAAAGTGGAAACGCAGGGTTTGGGACAAAGAAGCCAACTCCTACAAATGGGTGGATGATAGCCCGAAACATTTTCATTCGGGGCGGGGCGTGTACCGTTCATCCGCACGTAACGCCCAAAGGCTTGCACGGACTGAAACCAACATTGCGTATCGTACAGCCGATTTTGAGCGTTGGGCGCAACTCGACTTTGTGGTAGGCATTGAAATCAAGCTATCCAACAATCATCCCGTATCTGACATTTGCGATGATTTGAAAGGTGTGTACCCTAAAACATTCCGTTGGAAAGGGTGGCACCCGAATTGCCGTTGCTATCAAGTACCCGTACTGGCAAAGCAAGAAGAATTGGACGAAATGCTGGATAAGATTTTGGACGGGGATAATCCGGCAACGGTGGAATGTGAGGAAAAGGTAAAAGAGCTGCCATCCCAATTTACCGGGTGGATGCAAGACAATGAGCAACGCATCAAGGATGCAACGGAGAAAGGGACTTTGCCCTACTTCCTACGGGACAATGAAAAGGTTATCTATCCACCGACTGCAAAAGAGATAGCGAAAGCCCGGCACGAAGCCCGGACGGAAGCGGAAGCAAATGCCATCCGGCAACGGTGGAATGTGAGAAAAGCGACCTATCACTATGGTAATAATATGCTCCGTGTTATGGGTGGTATTTCTGACGTTGATACTACGGCTTTAGCTGAGGCTCTAAAACACCCTGATTTGTCCGCTATCATGTTGGAAGCCCGTAAACTGAAAGTTATAGGCAAGGATATTTATTCACTGGGTTACATAGATAGCCCTATGGAGGTGGCTAAAAAGTTCTCTTTAGCCGATGCAAAAGCCGTAAACAAGGCGGTTGCTGATAAGCTGGCACAATGGGATAGCCTTTCTTTGGAACAACAATTAAAGAAACTGAATTTTGAAGCATACGACTTCTTAGGTGGTAACTATCACAATGTACAACAGAAGTACCCAACGTGGCAGGTGTCACAACAAGCCTATGTTAAACAGATTGGCATTGTTCAAGATAAGATAGATTGGAAAGCCATCAAGGATAACTATGCCGACCTATCTAAGTTCTCTACCAAGTCCAAGCCTTACCAATCGCTCATTGCACAGCTTGAAAATGCAATCAACGGCAATGATAAAGCAATGGCACAACAAACCATTACGGAACTCAATGTAAGGAAAGAAAGCATTGAAAAAGCCGCTGCCAAGCGTAAATCAAAAGTAAAGGAGGTTAAGTTTAAGGATTCCGATTTTACGCAGGAAAGAAAGGATGAGGCGAAATGGTTTATTCATAGTTCAGATGCAAACGATTATTTCTTTGATAATGCCGTGGATATGTGGAAACTTGCAAGCACCAATGAAAAGGCGGCTATGTATCAATATACGGCTGGTAGTAGTTATATAACAGAGCCTTTGCGTGCTATTAAGGGATATTATCACTACTATGGTAGTAGATTGTCCGAAGCTGAAAAGCATATTGCCGATATGACCCAATATATAGCCCGAAGCACACTTAAAGATGATGTTTGGGTAAAGCGTGACGAAATCAGTGCTTTTGTAAACTATCGGTTTGGGCTGTCTGATTTGGATGCTTATATATCTGACCCGTCTAAGCTTGTTGGCAAGGTTGGTACGGATGATTCCTTTATGTCGTGTGGTAATTGCCGGAATACGAACTTTGGAAGTAAGCCCGTTTGTCTGAATATCTATTGTCCGAAAGGTACACAAATGACCTACGCAGAGCCTTTTTCTGCATTTGGTTCAAGCCATGACAATGGGGACTATTGTCCGGGTAAGAAGTGGAACGGAACTTCTAAGCCTACAACAACGGGGGAAAATGAAATCATCCTACAGCGTGGCACTAAATTCAGAATAACCAAAGCTGAATATACAAATGGTAAATGGTATATAGATATGGAAGTTTTGGAACAAAGCCCAAAAGAGATAAAGGAAATGGTTACTACTTCGATGGGATTCTATTGCAAGTATTGACACAATAAAGGCGCACCGTTACTGATGCGCCTTTGCTTTTTGTTTAGCCTTTGATATAGGTGGATTGATACAGGTCTTTGAAGCCCTCTATATCCGTCCTTTCGGCATACTTGCAGTATCTATTGAAAAGTACCGCTTTCAGTGTGATAGGCACACCATCGTACATTTCAAAGTTGGATAGCCCGGCATTTGTGTACTCTTTTAGGATGGGGGCAATACGTTCACACCCGGCATCGCTTGCAAGTTCGGTTTGCTCAGTCCACCATTTTTCACCAAGCCAAAACATTTGTTTGTCGGCTTCTCTGAAAGGGCATTCTTTCTCTCCTTTGTAATAGATGCAAAGGTGAGTTAATGAGTTGTTTTTTGTTTTTGTCATAACAACTTGTTTAAATTACTTCGATTTTAGTGTTATAGAAGCATCCAATAACATTACGCATATCATCAGGAAGTATTCTTAGAGCATTCCAAATGAAACTATCTGGTATGCCCCAAAGTGCTTCTGCCATTGAGCCTACTATTGCCCCTATCGTGTCGCTATCACCACCCCATGAAATTGCCCGTCTGATTGCATCCTCAAAAGAGGTGCTTACACGAATAATTTTCAAACAAAGCGGCACAGTGCCTTGACACGTTTCATCAAATATTCCAGCATAATAATCGTTTACCATGAATTGAGGATAGTACGATTGCATTATATTCTCATATACTTTCTGATTGTGGGTTGTCCTCAAATAATAAATGGCGTGTGCGACTGCTACAGCTCCTTTAACTCCCTCCGGGTGATTATGGGTTACTATAGCCGTTTTCTCTGCCTCCATCAAAACCTTATCTAAGTTGTCATAAGCCCATGCAACCGGGGAAACACGCATTGCAGAGCCATTGCCGAAGCTGTTATATGGTTGTGGGTTGTCTGAGGCTATCCAGCGGGCAAAGCTGCCACCGTATGCCCCTTTCGGATTGGGGTATGCCCTACACCATTGGAGAAACTTTTCTTTGTAGCTTACGCCCGTATTGATTGCATCCGCTACCGCTATAGTACAAATTGTATCGTCTGTAAACGTGCTATCCTTTGTGAATAGTTCAAAGTTGTAGTTATCTGTATTGTTGAACTCAAAGCGTGAGCCTACAATATCGCCTATAATTGCTCCTAACATATTACTTGAAATTTTGATTGAAAAAACGCTCTGCTTTAATTCTATGATATTTAGCTTCACGGTACTTATGTTTGTAGTACCATCGTGTAACAAATGAAGATTCTGCCAGTTTAATGAGCATTGCAGATTCTCTTAAAAAAAGAGCCGATACAATATGCTTTTCTGTAGATTCTATTGTAGATGCACAAGCCTTTTGAAAATCTTCTAAAGATTCATTCATGCCCTCAAATGCTTTCAAAAGGGATTTTGTCATTTCTTTCGTAATACATTCATCCATTGTTAGCCTCCTTTCTTTTGCCTCTGTTTGATTGCTTAGTATGAAGTGTGCCATACCTAACAATCGCCTTTCTTCCCATGTGTTCACCATTCCTTAAAACATTCCAAAGAGATTCTTTAGACACCCCTACTACTTCGGTTGGCAATAGCTCATATATAGCCGTAATGCTTCCAAAGTAGTAGTGACGTTTACCCTTGTATGGCTCTTTCAATTCTACATGAATAACTTTTCTTTGCTGTTTCATTGCTATATGTGTTCTATAAACGCAAAATTACTATATTATATTTAATAAAACAAATGTTTACCGAGTTTATTTTATTATACAAGGTTAATGCGGTCTATCTCCATTGTGTTTATCCTTTTATTCGTCCTAAAAAAGACAATTTTAATATATCGCATTCCAAACCTATAACGGCAAACTCCAACATAGCATTATCATCAGAAAGGTCATTAACCTTTAGAATTGGATAATCTTCTCCGGTACTGGTTACATATCCCTCTTGTGAAATATCATCTGTTATGTGCTCATCGCTGGTATTACCAAAATATGAATCAAGACTTTTGATGATATGCTTGTTTAAATAATCCTCACTATACACAGAGGCTATTTTAGCTTGCTTCCTAAGTGCGTACCTCATTCTTCAATTCCTTTCTGATTTATTATGAGGGGGTATACAATTCATATCCATCATCCCAAAGACTATCACTGCGAAAATTAAAAAAATCTTCCAAAGAGATACGTACGCCATCTTCTAAAAGAAGAAATCCATTTTCAATAGTCATCCATTCGTCAGAGGAAAAGAAACGGTGCGTAACCTTCTTACCCTCTTTCATTGCTTGTATAGCTTCTTCTTTACTCATATCTATATTTTTTTTGAATGTTATCCATTATACAGCCCAACACTATCACGTTTACTTCTTATCACAACTTTAGCTATCTCATCAATATTAGCACATAAAAGTTCAAAGAATTTTCTTGTACATATACCCTGTTCTTCATGCGTCATTTGTCTATCAACAACAAAACCTATTGTTTCATCCATGCGGTCAGTTATATTATTTGCTATCCAGTCATGTACATCAAATGTACCTTTCGGGTATTCATCCTCTAAGCCTCTGATAGTCCACAAGCCGCCATCCATAAGTATGTAATGACACAATATTTTGCTTATATATAAATGCAAATCAGCCCTCTCTCCACTTCCATAACCGGGCATATTGACAAGAATATATCTACCGATTGTTTTATTTAGTATCATCCATAAAAGATGCTTTTCTCTTTTTGTCATATTAGCTCCTTTCTCTAATTATTTATAACTTTGATAGCCATTGTTCGTAAACTCGTGTAGCCACTTGCGCCATCATAACAGGCGGTACACTCATACCGCAAATGTAGTGCGGTGAAAAGCCGCAAAAATCGTAGTCTTGCGGGAAAGTAGAAGCGTTGCACACCTCAGATTTTGATAAATACACAGGCTTATTAAAAGGAATCGTGCTGTCTGCATGAGCCGTAAGCGTGTTGCAAATTTTATCCTCATACAAATAACATTGATTGAAAAATCCTCTTTTGCCTGTCAGCTTCCGATAAGCATTTGACATATCAATATCCCCATGTGTTCTATTATCAAACATTTCTTTCATGCGCTTGCCGTATGGTTTGCCCATGTAATCCGCAAATTCTCCGTAGCAAATCCCCGGCTCGTTGAAGTCCATGCTAATATGCGGCTCAACATTGAAGAGGTCAGACACTTTCAAGAAATTCACGCCCAAATCATGCCTAATACATACAAAGAACACCCGGTTTCGCATTTGTGGTACTCCCATTTTAGAAGCATCAAGTAAGAAGTGTTGGCAATAATACCCAGCATCTTCAAAGTCCTTGTAAATGCGCCTTACATAATCTATGGCATTACCCATAAGCAAGCCTTTCACATTTTCCGCTATCACAACCTTTGGTTGCAGTGCTTTTGCCAAAGCAATGAAGTCGAAGAAAAGTGTATCAAGAACTTGTGCCGTTTGCCCCTCTCTGAACACCTTTTCTTTGCCCCAATCCTTTTCACGGTTGCCGGATAAGGAGAAAGTGGAACATGGGGGTGAGCCGTCCAAAATATCCAAGTTATAAAGTTCGGGCGGTAGCTCTCTCTCTCTCTCAATTCTCTTATATCCCCTAAAAAATTGAACCGTGGTGCATGGTTGGTTACATACACCTGATTCACTTTAGGGTCTATTTCATTGCAACCTATCACATCAAACCCTGCCAACTTGTAGCCCATAGTTGAACCGCCACCACACGCAAAACAAGAAAACACTTTGCCTTTGTCTTTAGTGAAATTGGCTTCTGCCAGCTTCCAGTTATAAGGGAATTTATGAATTTCCATTATTGCACCTCCTCATCTTTACACATAACGACATCGCCACAAATATAATCCCAACCAAAAATAGCATTGTGTTTATGCGCTATTTCCGTGGCTGTTTCGTTGGAATCTAAAACGTCTTTCCCATTATCATTGATTACGAGAATATCCCCATTGTGTAGGTTTATAATATCAATGTAACCATCTACGAACTTTTGCAGTTCATCCAGTTGGAAGCCCAGCCCGTTTTGAGGTTGGATTTCCAATTTACTTCCGTCTGTCTTTATCAGTGTTGCCATCTTATTTTGCCTCCTTTCGTTTTAGTTGAAGTTTTACCTTTTCGGCATCAAACTCATAGTTCATACACTCAGTAAAGTTTCCCATTATAAGCATTAGAGGGAAGAGCATACCATGCTTACATCCTCTTCCTAATTCGTCTGATGCTGCCTTGCATGAATCACATCTATAAATGTCTTGTACTGTTACTATTGCCATTGTGAGCCTCCTTTCTTGCCTTGTGAACGCCTTTAGTATAATTGCGTTCAACACGTCTAACGTCATTGTATTTTGCTTGCGCTGTAGATTCTATCATGTGGGGTTTTTCGTTTCCCACCCAATGAGCATCCGGGTGTTCCTGCTGTATTGCCGCTAAAATTGCATCTTTCAATATTCCCATATCCTAAAATTTTATTGGTTGATACACACGCTTGTTGGAACGATTAATTTATAAGTCGCACCATTTGGGAAACCATCTTTAATGGCTTCTTTTATTTCTTTTGCGGATGGAACGCTGTTGCGCACTCCAAACTCAATCTTTCCCAAACGTCTGCCGTTATGGTCGAAAATGATATAAGTGTATTCATTCATAATTTTGAAATTTACTTGGTTACTACTGTTACAAATTGGCACTTTGCCCAAAGTGTAAAATCATTGCTGCTTATGTACTTCTGATTTTTGGCTTCAATGGCTTTAGCTTGTTTTTCGCTAATCTCTTTGCCTTGCAAATAATATTTTTTCATACGGTGTTGCATTGTGTAGGGGATTGCTACCCTACTGGTTATTACTTTCTTAAAATTTCGTCTAATAGTTCTTTGTCTAATTTCCAAAGGTTGTACCCTTTGGCTATTTTTCTTCTGAGATACTCTCTTTCTCCAATCATAGCTATTGCTTTTTCTCTTAAATCTGATGCACTCCACTTTTCGGCTTGTTCTATAAGAAAGTTTGCAAGACATTTGCGTTCTTCGTAAAGTTCACGAACTAACACCGTTTTTTGCTCTATTTCTTTCAGAGCTGCCGGGTTTTTCATCCACAACTTACAAAACGCATCTTTATCAAGGTCTGTATTCATGTAGCAAGTTTCAACCTCTATATAGTTGTCCGCTGTTAGCTTCAACCCGGTTCTTTCTTCAAATTCTTTCTGTGTCATGGCAATATGTATTATAGTATTGATATTTCTTTTTGAGCTAATTTGCTGTCTGTGAGGCACAGCACTTCATATTTCATTTTTTTGTAGTTGTAAACTACCTCTAATGTGTTTTGCCCTCTGCCGTCTGCCCTTTCGTCATAAATGGTTTTGATATGCTGGTACATGATATTACCCATCATAAAGTTTACACATCCCGAATCATAGAAGTAAAATGCTACCGCATATTCCAATGTTTTCTTTTTATCAATACTCTTAGTTGCCATAATCTGAAAATTTAGTGTTGCATTATTATTTTTGTACTTTGTATATTTCAACATCAGGTACTACTTTCTCTACTCTGTTGCGTATGAAATCGGTAATAATATCTTCGTGGCTCCACTCTTTAGAATAAGACATTGTATCATGGTAGCCATCACAGATTACGCTTCCATTGCTGGTTACGGACAAGCTAAAATAGATAGCCATTTCTGCTAAACTGTGGCACTTAAAATGCTTGTTTCCTTTTATTAGAATATAATTCACATCCATATCACATATATTTTAAACGTTATCAATCTTATTACGATGCAAATATAGGCTATATATTTAATATAACAAAGTATTTGGATATATTTTTGGATATATTTTCAAAATACCTATGTGATAGTTGGTTTTGATAGTCTTTTAGTGGTAATTTCCTTTATTTAAGATGGGTGAAAATGCTCGAATGGATATATTTACTGCAAAATAGGATATATTTTGTGCTTTTTGAGGATATATTTTTGTTGAGTGAAAAATATTATTCCTATTGTGTTAATCAAACACATATTTGTTATATTGAATATAGTAAATGAAAAATCGCTTTTACGTCTTGTTTTTAAGCGTAAGATGCTAATAGGCAAGTAATTTACCGAGTAAAATATGTGTGTTTATAGAACGCATATATGATTTTATTTCATATCTTTGCTCTGTAGAAGTTCAACTTACTAAATAACAAAAGCAACAATGAATAAGAAACTCTTTGAGAAAGTCAAAGGCTTGTGTAAAGACACTGGTCTTTCGGAGAAGTACCTTAAAGCGATAACCGAAAAAATGGGTGGCAGCATTGAGGATGATTCTACCGATGATGAGGCAATAGAAAGTACGGCAAATCTGATTGCGGAAGTGGCTAAGGAAAGTCAAGGTGAAGCAACCCGATGGGCAAACAAAAAGAAACCAACCCAAACCGAGGATGAGGAAGAGGAAGAAAGAAAGCGTAAGGAAGAAGAATCTAAACGTAAGGGCAAGGTGGCTTTGGACGAAGCGACTGAAAAGAGGTTAAAGGAAATGGAGGAAAAGATTGCTAACTACGAAGCCAAAGAAAGCAAAGAAGCCCGTGCGAAGGAAGTAGTTAAGGCTATGGAAAAGCACAAAATCCCGGCTTATCTCCGTGACCGTTTGGCAAAATCAATCTCCGATGATGAAGATATTGAGGATGCCGTTTCCGCTTACAAACAGGAGCTTATTACAAATGGGCTTGATGATGAACACTCAGGGGGTTCTAAGGCGGCAAGTGAAAAGCAAATTGATGAAGCTGCTGATAGCTTGCTGGAATCAATAACCGTAAAATAAAAGATGAAATGAAAAGAAAGACTGCTTCATTTACCGGGATGCGACCCATTTTCACGGGTTCGCCCTCTATCGTGCAAGGCGGCTTCAATCTGGACGTGGAAAACCAACATTTCGCTGTTGGCGATACCGTGCCTGCCGGAACGCTTGCTATCAAGGATGAGGTGAAAAGGACGGTGCAAGTCATCAAGACTGCAAAAGTGGTGGAAGTGGATGCAGAAAACACCAAGAAAGTAAGCCTGTACGTGGATGAGTTCTACGAGCCTTGCTTTGCCGTTGGTGATTTGGTGCTGAAAGACGGCACAGCCGCTACAGCCATTGCCGATGTTCCCACAATCGAAAAGATTGAGCGAAACGGAAACAATTACATTGTCACTCTCTCCAAAGCCATTGCCGGGCTTGTAAAGGATGATGTATTGGTAGAGGTTGTTTCGGACGGACAAACTGCCGCAAAATCAAAGGAGCGTGGCACTTCCAACTCCGTACTGATTGCCGATGTGGAAGTAGGCGAGTTTGAAACCTCTGTAGATGTTTCTGCCGACACCATGCAATACGCAATGTACGAAAGACGTGTGCCGCCTATCCCTGCCGGGCAAAAGGACACTACGGGCGATTACTTGAAAGGGAATCCCCACGTGAAATTAACGAAATCACACTAACTAAAATTAGCGTAACGACATGAAATCTATTTTTTCAACATTCAAAGGGCTTCACAAGGACGGCAAACCGCTTGACTTTTTGGCAACGTGGAAAAAGACTTTTGATAAGGCTTCCGAACGTGAAACAACCCTTTTTCAGAAGATGTACTGTGATAGCTGGTTTACTACCAACACGCCCCAAATGTCATTGACTGCCGAGGCACTTGTAGGTAAGTACAACTTGCGTATCATGGCTACATTGATTGGTGATGAATCACCTACACCTATGAGGCGTTCTGACGGCTTCGATGTGTGGACTAAGGAAATCCCCCGTGTGGGTCACAAGTTCCCCATGTACGCACGTGATTACCGTAAACTGATGGAGGTTTACGAAAATCCCCGTTTGAGTGAATCCGCTAAGGTGAAGCAAATTGAAAAGCTCCTTACCCACGACATGAAAGATGCTTATTTGGGCTGTAAGGACGTGATGGACTTTATCGCTCTGATGGCATTCTCTAATTGGGGTGTGGCTCAGTTCGTGCCGGAAATCAACAATCCGGGTGGACGTAAGTACGAGGTGGATTATCAAATGCCGGAAACAAACAAGCTGGTATCAGCTTTCTTGTGGAACTCTGCCAATACCAAAGCTGGCAAGTTGTCCCCCGTTTTGATGTTGTCGGCTATCTGTAGTGACCTGCGTAACCGTGGCATTGAGCCGGGCGAAATCCTTATGAGCCAAGACCTCTATTTTTGGTTGCGTATGGACGAAACGACCCGTTTGTTGGTACATGGTAACGATAAAAAGGCTCAGACCGTAACAACGGCTCAGATGGCAGATTTGCTTGCTGGTAATGAAATCCCCCCTGTAACGGTGATTACCCGTAAAATGGGTATGGATATGGACGGTAAGCGTAAATCGCTTGAACCGTGGAATCACAACTTTATCTGTATCAAGCCTGCCGGGGTTATCGGTGAAATTCAGCCCGCCATTGAAGATAGCGAGTTGATAGAGGAAGAAAACGTGGACTACATGAACGCTGGCGGTGGTATTCGTATCGCCAAGTGGCGTACCGGGGAATCCACTGGTCAAGTTGCAGCCGAATATACACAAGGCTCTGGACGTTTGTTGCCTCTTATCACTGAAATTGGTGCTATCATCTGTTTACAGGTGCGTGGCTTTGAGGAAAAGGAAGTACCAGCCGATGCAAATGGTGTGGCACGTACCTATTGGACTAAATCCGAATTTGAGAGTGCAACAGCTCTTGAAGTAGGCTAAATCTTTTGCTTATGGAACTGGCAGTAAAGAAAGCGTTTATAGACAAAAACGACAAAGGCAAAATCTACAAGGTAGGTGAAACCTTGCATACCGATGAGCTTAACCGAGTTAATGATTTGGTTGCAAGGGGCATTTGTGTGATTAAGTCTTTGGAAAGCAAACAGGCTGAAAAGGTCACTTTCCAAGACAATGAATATGATTTGAATGTGGTAAAGGATGCTTTGGAATCCATCAATGCCCCCGTTGCCAAAAATGCCGGGGTTAAAGGTGTAACCAAAGCGATTGAAGCCCTTTCAGATGAGAGTGTAACGGCTTTGAAAGAAGCCCTTGAAAAATAGTAGTGATGGGAACTTTGACAAAATACAATGCGTTGGTGGGTGAGCTTGAACCCTATACCCCAAGCCGCCTTGCTTTGCAAAAGGCACTTGCTGATGTGAAGATAAGCGACTGGGATAGTGAGTACAATGCCGACACAGACCAACGCACGATAGCCATAGCCGCTATAAAGGTGCTAAAGCGGATGATTGTGCTTACCAATGACACGTTAGGTAAGTCCTCACAAGGCTACAGCGTGGAGAAGTTGGAGAAGCGCATTAAAGACCTTTGCAACGAGAACGGTTTGGACGTTTCGGATTTTGTCGAAGTTTCTTCCATTACGGACGGCTCTAATTTGTGGTGATATGGCACGGAATAACGGAACTTTCAGATACACCGCTTTGCCCCTTGAAGCAACGAGGGATGAAGCAACGGGATTTTACACGGACGATGATGCGCCCGTGTGGGTGAAAGGCTGTGAGTGTCAAGTGGAGAAATTCATACCTGCCAAGCAACGATTGGGAACGGACGGGCAAATGTATTCATACACCTTTGATGTGTTTTTACCATCCTACTTTGAGGGTGATTTGAGTATAGGCGCACGTGTGGAAGTGACTTTGGAGCGTGGAGGTGTGGATGAGTTCACCATTTCGGGAATAGATGATACAAACCCTAAATACATAGAGATATGGGGATAATGCCGATGTTTGACAAAGGGGCTATCTTAAACCCCGTGGCTGCTTTCCAAAAGCAACTTGAATTGGCTTTCGTAACCTTGTTAAAATACATGGGCGAAAAGCTGGCTAAGTATGCTAAGGATAGCCACAACTACCAAGACCAAACGGGCAATTTAACCAACTCTATAGGCTATGCCGTGGTACAGAATAAGGAAATCGTTTACTATGGTGGGTCAGACCAGCCCGGAGAGGGTGCGAAAGCCATGTTGGAGGCTGCAATGAAGTATGCCGCCACGCTGCCAAACACTTTTTCCCTCATTATAGTAGCCGGAATGAATTATGCCGCCTACGTGGAAGCCAAAGGGTACAACGTGATTCTACCTGCCGAACTGAAAGCCAAAAGCGAACTTCCTGCCGAGATTAACAAGTTGGTGATGAAAGCTAATAAGAAAGCAATCGAATTATTCGGGAACGCAGCATGATAACGACTGAGGAAATAGCAACAAAGGTTTACGCCATGCTTCAAGCAAGCGAGGTGAAAAACTTCATTTCGGGTGTGATTGATTACGAGCGTAACGACTACACCAAAGAGGATGTGATAATTGTCCCTCATACGATAGACGGTGAAGCATCCGTGCGCTACGGTCAGATAAACGTGAATATTCATGTGCCGGATAAGGTGATAGCCAAAGGCAAGGGGCAAGCCGTTTACAGGACACATTTTAAGAGGCTCATAGAGATAAGGGCAAAGGTGGTTGAGGTGTTGAAAAACCATTATGAAAGTGGGAAAGGCTATAACTGGAACATAGGGCGGTTTAACCCACCGATTAAGGAGAAAGACCAAAACGAACATTTTGTTTCCCTTGCTTTGGAGCTTACAGTAAGAGAAAAGAGTATCAACTAATAAAAAATTAAGATTATGCCGATTTTAGCAACAATGGGGTTGAAAAAGATTTATATCGCCCCTGCCATGACCGATGGAAGTATGCCCGCAAAAGGCAACCAATGGCTTGATTTGGGCGATGTGTATCAAGACACTTGCAACTTGAAAGATGATTCTCCCGAAATCACGGAACATAAGTCGGAAACGTCAAGCAAGGTTATTACGTTGGTGGGTGAAACACCTACAAATGTGGAGCTTTCTTTGATGGACCCGGATTTGGAATTGCTTGCACGTTATTTCGGTGGTACTATTGCTGGAGAAAAGGGCAAGCGCACTTGGATTCGTCCACGAAAATTGGAATACAAGGAGTGGGCGTTATGGATTCAACCGGAAGAGGGCTTGTTTATCGGGTGTGCCAATGTGCGTATCATCCCGACATTCGAGATTACCTATTCTTCAAAGGGTATCTGCCTTGTGCCTATGACTATCAAGTTCCAATCAAACTTGCAAGCAAGCGAGGAAATGAGCGACCCAACAGTAGCATGACACTGAAAAAGTCTGAGAACCGATAGCCTCCTATCCCCGGATGGGGGGCTTTTTAACTTTTAAGACAAATGGAACAACTGAATAATGAACGTGAATTGACCCGTGAAGAACGCTTGGAAATCGAAGAAAAGGCGATACAGGCACTTGTGAACATGGGAGTGAAATTCAATGTACCGCTTAAAATTAACCCGGTAAAACCGCCACGCTTCATCCGTTGGTGGAATAAGCATTTTCCGAACCATGTAAAGATGTGGCGTGACAAACGTATTCCCAAAGGCTGGGATGTGTCCGAAACAGAAGTACCCAATGCCGCTTTGCAAACTATGGAGCGTGTATATATGCGCCACTTCCATTTGAAGCCTCTTTATTTGGGTACGATGGATTGTTTGAGGCGGTTGTATCTGAATATAGAATACGATGAGGAAAAGATACAAGCCGAACCCATACAGGAAAGCAAACGCCTTTTCAAGTATATTCCTCTGATGGCTGAGATTGCAGCCGTAGCCGTGCTTAACAATCCCGTGGTAGCTGACCCCTCTAAAGACAAAGAGGTGAAAGCCTTGAAAGCGTTTTTCATGGAACACCTTACATCTACCCGGCTTGAAAAGCTGGCAGACGTGATAAGCCAAATGATGAATCCCGGGGGTTTTACGTCCTCTATTCGGTCAATACGGGAGATAGGAACGACCAATCCGAAGAAACTCAAAGCAAACCGAGTAGAGTAATCGGGCTAAATAGCCCGTGGGGTAATCGTGGGGAAATTATCAAGTCCTTTGGCTGGACTTACGATTATCTGCTTTGGGGTATCAGTTGGCTAAACGTACAAATCATGCTGGCAGATGCGGCACGTGTGGAACAAGAGCCGGAGCAAACGGACGGAAACAAAGATGGTGGGAAGCCGCCTGTACAGCTAAAGACAAAGGATGATATTAAGAATTATCTGAAAGGAATAATGTAATGGATAATATAAACGGAGCGTTGGCGTTCAAAGCCACCCTTGATATAAATGATTTCAACGTGTCGGCACAAGCGATGGAAAGGAGTATCAAACAGGTTTCATCCACAGCCGTATCGGAATCGTCTGTGATGGATAACTCCATTCAGAGCTTTGCGCAAAATGGGGCGAAATACATTGTTTCCTACCTCGTTGGGCAGGGTATGGGGACTTTGCTTCAAAGTATCGTGCAAACACGTGGGCAGTTTCAACAGTTGGAAATTGCCTTTACAACCATGCTCAAAAGTGGTACGCAAGCAAAGGGCTTGATGGATAGGCTTATTGATACAGCCGCCAAAACTCCGTTTGACCTTTCGGGCATTGCGAGTAGTGCCAAACAGATGCTTGCTTACGGCTCAACCGTGGATAATGTGGTGGATGAGCTGGTAATGCTTGGTAACGTGGCTTCGGGCGTGGGTGCGCCACTACAGGATATTGCCTACCTCTATGGAACGCTACGGACACAAGGCAGGGCATTTACCGTGGATATTAGGCAGTTTGCCGGGCGTGGTATTCCCATCTATGAGGAACTGGCTAAAGTGCTTGGCGTAACCAAAGATGAAGTTTCCAGCCTTGTAACGGAGGGTAAGGTTGGCTTTGCGGAAGTAGAAAAGGCTTTCCAAAACATGACGGGTAAAGCCGGGACTTACTACAACCTCATGCAAGAACAAAGCAAGTCCCTAACGGGTATGATTTCCAACATGGGTGATGCGTGGGAACAATCGTTAAACAAGTTGGGTGCGGATAACCAAGATGTTTTTGCCGGAGCTATTGAAAGTGCTACCTATATGGCAGAGCATTTGGATGATATTTTGCGTATTTTGAAAGCCGTTGCTATAGGCTATGGAAGCGTGAAAGCCGCTATTGTACTGAATACATTAGCCACAAAGGGATATACGGGCGTTGCTCTTTTGGATAACACGGCAAGGCAGGCTAAGATTTCCTTAATGAAGTTGGAAGCCGTTGCTACTGGGCAGATGGTAGCTCAGACAAAAGCGATGGTTGCAGCCCAAAACAGCCATGTCGCAGCATTGCAAGCGCAACTGACGGTAGAGGAACACGCCAACATGGTAAAGCAGTTACGCATTGCCACCATTCAACAAATGCTTACCATCCAACAAGCAGAATACCTTTCCAATTTGAATCTAACGGCTTCTTCTGCCAATTATGAGGCGGTGGCTCTGAGTGTTCTTACCGTTGAACAAAAGCAAGCTCTAAGCAAGTTAGACTTGTCGGCTAAAAGTGCCGTGTATCGTGCCGCTTTGGAAAATGAGGTTGCCGTTAAGACACAAAACAGTGCGGCTACCTTAAATGCCATGCGTACCGATGTCAAGGCAGCAGCCGTAAAGATGGAATCGGCACGGGCTGATGCACTGGCGGCAAAGGCGGCTGTAGAACGTGCCTATTTGGAAGTGTACAGGGCACAACAGACTGGGAACGCTGAAAAGATAGCCATTGCCACTAAGAAGATGGAGGCAGCGGAGGATAACGCAGCTATCGCACGAAAGACGGCTTTAGCCACCCAATCCGATTTTTACGCAAAGAAAAAACTACTTGAAGCTACAGCCACCAAGCAATCCACAGCCGCTTCCGTGGCAGATACTACGGCAAAGACAACACAAGGGGCTGTAACTTCCGTACTGACTGCAATCACGACAAAAGCAACGGTAGCGGTGAAAGCTCTTTGGGCTTCCATGATGAGCAATCCTATCGGCTGGGTAATGGGATTGATAGGTGCATTAGTCAGTGTAATTACTCTTTTTACGGGCAAACAAAAAGAAGCGACCACGGCAACGGGTGAATTTCAAGATACCACGAAAAAAGAGATTGACGATTTGAATTTACTTTTTGCCGTATTGCAAAATACGGAGAAAGGAACTCAAACACATAAAAATACGATTGAAAAAATCAATGCCGTATGTAAACAATATAATAAGACATTGCTTGATGAAAACGCTACACTTGATTTACAGCGTCTTAAATATGAGGAATTGACTACAGCCATTCAGCAAACTACAGCCGAAAAAATCAAGGCTAAATATACCGAACAAGCTATGCAAGAACTGGTACAAAGCCAAACGGATGCACTTGATAAGCTGAAAGAGAATGCCGAAGATGCAACCTACAAAGAAATTCAAGAAGTTATGGAAACCACCCCGGAGGGTGTAACCGTTATGATGAATAAGGTTGTTGATGTGGCTTCAAGTTCTATTCGTGGAGCTTCGGGGGCTGTATGGGATGCGGTAGAATCTATGGCGGTAGAATCCGCAAACCAATTGAAAGGGCTAACAGGTCAAGCCTATACCGATGCGTTCAACAACTCATTGGATAGCATTGTTTCTGCCGTACAAAAGTCCACCGGGGCTACAGGTAAAGAAATGGATGCTTTCAAGGAAAATATAAAAACTTATCTTGAAAGTGTCGCACAATCAGCAAAAAAGGCAGATGAAACCATAGGCAAGGTAGATAGGCAACTTGAAAAATTCTATGGTAAAAAAGATACGACTTCTGTAACAGAGAGTACCGACTATGTGGCTATGTCGTTTAACGAGCTGGATAAGAAAATAGGTGAAACTCAGAAAAGTATTGATACCCTCAATGCCAAAAAGGTAAAGGTGGAAGCCGATAATACCCAACTGAAAGAGCTGAAAGACTTGTTGGATAAATTGAATGGTGCTGTAAACACCAAGAATACAAACCTTAACACGGAAAAGGGAATATCAGACCGTATCAAGCAGCTTAAAGAATTGCGTGAAGCTGCCATTATCGGTAGTTCTGACTATAAGAGTTATGATACGCAAATAAAGAAGTTGGAAGCCCGTTTACCCAAGCATACCACGGGGGATAAAGCGGATAGTGCCGCCAAGCAACTACGTGAAAGGCAACTTGAAGCTGACCGCAAATTGGAGGCTGACCGTATTGCAGTCTTGGAAGAGGGCTACGAAAAACGCAAGCGCACCCTTTCGCTCCAACACAAGGAGGCATTGGATAATATAGACAAAGAGGAAAAGGCTTTGGCTAAAGCTCGTAAGGATGCCGGAAAAGGTGGCTTATCTAAGTCTGAAAAGGACGGCTTCGATGAAAGGCGAACACTTGAAAACAAGAAATATGACAAAGCCCAAAACAAACTCTTTGACGGTGAAATAGAGTACAAGAAACAGCAATATGCCTTGTATTTCCGTTGGGTGCGTAACATGGGCGAAGATGTAGCCAATACCCAATTTGCCACGCTTTTAAAAGGCGGTAAATCATACAAGGAGTATGTGGAAAATGAAATCAAGGCTCTAAAGGATAAACAACAAGCCGGAACACTCACAGAGGGAGAAAGTAACCAACTTATTTCCCTTAATATGCAATACAATGAAATCACGGGGGCAAAGTCCGCTATGGATTCTTTCAAGGAATCTGTATCTAAGACCATTCAGCAAGCCCAAACACTTGCCGAGAAGTTGGAAGCCATAGCCGATGCAAAAGAGAAGCTGGCTAATGGAAGTTCCGGGCTTGTGGGTGCTGACGAAAAAGCGGAAGCCACTTTGTTTGTTTCAGAAGAAGATGAAAAGTTACAGGAAGAAGTACAGCAAAAGATACTTTCCTCTTACAGAACCTTTGAGGAACAAAGAAATGACATCCAAAAGGAATACGCCTTGCTGCGTGCTGCCGCTCAAAAGACGGGCGACCAAGAACGGATTAACCAAGTAAACAAGTCGGAGGCAGAAGCGTTAAGCACCCTTACCGCCAATATGTTAAAGCAATCGGATAGTTGGAAGAAGTTATTTGGCGATTTGGATAGCCTTTCTGTAGCTGAAATAGATAAGTTGGTGGCTGATATTGAAACAAAGCTAAAAGATGCGGATTTGAAACTGAATCCCGTAGATTACCGTGCTTTGATTGATAGTTTGAATCAAGCAAAGGAAACGCTTATTTCAAAGAATCCCTTTAAGGCTTTAGGCACGTTCTATGATGATTACATTGAAGCCAAAAAGAAGCTGGCAGAAGCCAAAGCGAATGTTGCTGCCGGAAAGGGTACGGATGAGGATGTGAAAAAGGCAGAGGCTGACATGAAGAAAGCCGCCAAAGGCGTAACCAAGTCCATTGAAACGATTACCGATACGGCTACCACGTGCGGCAATGCCATTGCATCCATGTTTTCTGATTTGGGACAGGATGATTTGGCAAACGGCTTAGGCACTGCAATGGAGTTGTTCGGGCAGTTGGGCAATGCCGCCGCCTCTGTAGGTAAAATGATGAGCGGTGACATATTGGGAGGCGTTACGGGTATGGTAAGTGCCGTTACTTCTGTAGTGGGCATATTTGCCAAATTGCATGATTCCAAGTATGAGAAGAAAATTCAAAATCTGCAAAAGGAAATAGATGCGCTGGAACAATCCTACAGCCGTTTGGAACGAGCCTACAATAATACTTATTGGGTGTTCAATGATAGCCAACGTGAAGCCTACGAAAAGAATATCCAACTGATTAACGACCAAATACGGGCTTTGGAACAAGAAGCCAACGTAGCAAAGAAGAATTGGGATTTTGCCCGTTACGCTCAACTCAACAAGGAGATTAAGGAACTCAACAAACAGTTGAAGAATGCGGAAGAAAACGGAGATATGTTTTCTATCTATGAGGCTCAGAAAAAGAACCTCAAACAGCAACAAGAGGATTTAAGAAAGCAAATTCAAGCTGAAAAGGATAAGAAGAAAACCGATAACGGAAAAATCCAACAGTGGAACGAGCAAATAGAATCCATTACCCAACAGATAGAGGATTTGGATAGGTCAATGATGGAAACGCTTGCCGGAACGGATGTAAAAACCGCCATTGATGAATTTGCCGATGCGTTGGTAGATGCTTATTGCAAAGGTGAGGATGCAGCGGAAGCATTGGGCGAAAAGACAAAAGAAGTCCTTAAAAAAGCGGTTGTGGAAGCGTTGAAACGTGAGTTTTTGGCAAAGGGAATCAATGATGCCGTTCTCTATTTGGGAGAATCCATGAAAGACGGGAAACTGACCGATGTAGAGAAGCGAGAATTTGAAAGGATGGTGAACGCTGCCGGGGATTTGTTCAATTCCGCATTGGAGGGTATTGGTGATTGGATTAAGGATGTGGAGGAAGAAACCGTACAGCAAGACCCCCTTACGGGTGCGGTTACTTCCATGAATGAGGAAACGGGCGGTGTGATAGCCGGGCGGTTGAATGCCTTTGTCATAAACCAAAGCGACCAAACCTCTATTATGAGGCAGGCACTTGTTTACCAAGCCGAAATAGCCGCCAACACGAAGTTGAGTGCATCAGAGCTGACGGAGATTAAAACTACTTTGAAGCGCATTGAAAATAAAGATAGTTCACTTTTATCACAAGGAATAGCATAGTTATGGAACTGGTACAACAACTTAAAGAGGATGGCAAGGCAAAGGGGCTTTGCCGGATGTGGCAAATGAAGCTAAGAACGGGGCTTGACTATGAGCAACTGATACAGCTTTACATTAAGGGCATAGATTTCTGTATATCGGAGAATTACCCCACGCTTGACTTTATACGGGAACACTTCAAAGGCAAATGCGAGGTTTACGGGGTGTTTGTGGATGATGAGGTTACGGATAAGGTGAATTTACCCGATGTGGTGCTGAATGGTGACTGCAAAGCTATGTTGGAGTATGACGGCTATTCTGTTTCACGGGTATATGCACGGCATGATTCCCATAGTGCCGTAAACGTGTCGGACAATGCGATTGTTACCATAGACGCTTTCGATAACTCGTATCTGTATGTGGCGGTAGCCGGAACGGATGCAAAGGTGCTTGTGAATCTGTATGGCAATGCCAAAGCGGATATAGAGGGAGTGGGGATAGAAGTTAGACAAATGAATAAAAATACTTACTGATATGGATAAGAACATGATTTTACACCTGCCTTTCGATGACCCGGACGGTAGTATAGCTTACGACTTTTCACAGTACCGCAACGATGCCACCTTATCGGATGGTGCGGATTTTTCTAAGAAATCTAAAGTGGGTAAATCACTTGCTTTGAATGGTACGGGCGAATGCGAAACAGCTCGTTCCATACCCTTTAGCGGTAATTTTACACTTTGTTTTTGGGTGCTGCCTGTTTCTCAAAAGTTAGGCTGGGTGCTGAATATGCCCGGTATAGACAATTATAAAGAGCAATGGCTTGATGTAATGCCCGATGGCTGGATTTTCTTTGCTTTCGTTAAGTCCGGCAATATGTTTACCGTCTATGAGAACACGACCCGGATATTCAGTGAAATATTACCAAAGACACCAACGGGGCTTTCCATCAACGACCAATCACTTTTTGGGACGAAAGCCTTGCTGGACGAAGTGAAACTGTTTGACGTGGCGAAAGAACCCCGTGAAATATTCGAGTTGCAGAAAGATACGGATGTGGAATATTTCATAGACGGAAAGAACTTCAAGGAGTTTGGGGTATTCGTTTCCAAAAGTGCCGGATTGGTTGGACGGTTGGAGCGCAAAGAAGCCTTGCAAGTGAACTGGGACAATTACCACGGTATTGTAAGGGATAAGAAGCGACCACGCTACAAGGAACGCAACATTACACTGGATTGCTTTATTGAGGCTTCGGGACGTGCCGCCTATGTGGAATGGGTAAACCTTTTCTTTTCCCAATTCGATGCGGAGGGGAACCACCGTTTGCGTGTGGACTATGACGGAAAGGCAAAGCCTTTGGTATATGAAGTGGAATTGCTGGATGAGGCAGACCCGGAAAAGAGCTGGGGACAATATAGCAACGATTTGATGGTGGGTACATTCCGTTTAAAGCTGGTGGAAGATGAACCTGTGAAAAAGGTGCTTAGATATATAGGTGGAACTGCAAACGGCAAGGCTACGATTACCGTCACTTCGTCCAAGCTGCTTAATATCTATTGGGGTGACGGCACGCACACTTACGATGTGTCCGGCAGCGAACAAACGATAGAACACACTTACGTTACACCCGGTGAATACGAGATAATCGTTTCGGGCGTGATTGAAGACATTGAAAAATTTGAAACCAATGCTATTGTGATATGGGAACTCTTGAAATAATCAGGCGCAACGGTGAAAAGGTACGCTTGTTTTCCAAAGAGCCGTTTTGTACGCTGAAATCAGCCGCTCAAAACAGTTCCTTAATGGGGGATGATAACGTACAGCTTTCCATTGTTTCCTCTGAGTTGCTTAATTTAGGCAAGGGAGATAAAATCATAGTGGAGGGTGAAGAATACACCATCCGTACTAAGGTGAACCGTGAAATGCTTTCGGACAACCATTATGTGCATGATGCCACTTTCTACGGAGTGATGTACGAGCTGATGAAAAGCCTGTACCGAAACACCGATGCAAACGGGAAATCCAGCAAAAGCACGTTTGACCTCACTTATAATATCCGGGACTTTGTAAAGGTGCTTATCTACAACGTGAGCCGTGACTATCCGGGCTTATGGGCTTTCGATGAAGCTAATTGCCCGGACACAGAACCACGTACCATTTCCTTTGCCCGTAACAATTGCCTACAGGTTTTGCAAATGCTTTGCAGTGACCGTGAATTTGATTTGGAGTTTCTCATTACCCAAAAGGACGGGGTGCGTACCATCCACATAGGAAAGTTCGGTGCAAAAGTTGTGCCCCCGGGTGGCAACGCTTTCTTTGAGTGGGGCAAAGGCAACGGCTTGTACAAGCTCAAAGAGCAAAAGGTAGATGATAAGACCATTATCACAAGACTTTGGGTGGAGGGTGGCACGACCAACATTCGGAGTGATTACAGGGACTATTCAGAACGCCTACAGCTTCCGTTTCCAGTGCGTTTGAACAAAAAGGAACACAAACTATGGGACGGTACAATAGTACCGCCTCAGAGCGAATATATAGGCATATCCGATGATAACAAGCGTTATTTGGAGGATGGCGATTTGAGGGATGCACTGGGTAGTGATGAGGATGCTGTGACGTATGATAATATTTTCCCGAAACGGACGGGTACGGTTACTGCTTTGGTGGCTGATGATATAAACAGCTTCATTGATGATACAATGGACTTTGACCTGAACGAGAAAGACGATAAAGGTACAAAGTATCTGATTAACGAGGTATCGGCAAAGATTAATTTCATTTCGGGTAAATTAGCCGGACAACAATTTGAATTGGCGAAAAAGGGAGGATACGACCATGCAACAAAAAGGTTTACGCTCATTCCATTTACGGACAACAGGGGGCTAACTATTCCTACCACTGAAAGCGAGGCTTACCGAATAACGGAGGGTGACACGTATAAGATTACGGATATTCACCTGCCTAAATCTTATGAAGATGATGCAGAGGAAGATTTATGGTATGCCGGATATAACGAGTTCAAGCCACGCACACAGGCACGGGCGCAATATCAGCTTACCTTTGAACGTTCCTATTTTTTGAACGCTTTGCCAAGCGATAGCGAAACAACCGTCTTTCATGTGGGTAACTATGTACCCGTGAAAGATGAGCGTTTCGGTATTGAAAAGAATATCCGCATCCAAAAGGTGACAAAGAACCTGCTTGTGGAGCATGACTATACACTGACCCTTTCGGACATTACAGCCATTTCCCCAATCACTCAAACGGTTGTGGATGTTGGACGGCACGAAACAATCATAGAAAACAATCGGCTTCGGGACTTGACTAAGGCACGGAGGGGATGGCGTACAACAGAGGAACTGCGTACAATGGTGTATGATACGGACGGTTATTTTGACCCCGAAAACATCAAGCCCAATTCCATTGACACCAATATGCTTACGGTGGGGTCTAAGAGCCAACAATTTGTTTTGATAGATGTGATACTGCAAGCCAACGTAAACGGAATATCCAATCGTTTTGATGCTTCTGCCGGGGTATTGGCTCACTTGACTATTGATGATGAGATAATCAAGCATTGGAACATGGCGGCTGGCTCATTCACTCTATCAAGCCCAAAGGGGTACTATGTGTTTGCCAAGTGTTCCAAGAAAAGCACGGATGGCATTTGGTATGTGACACAGGAACAACTAAAGGTTGAACCAACCGAAGACCCGAATAACTATTATTTCCAAGTGGGTATATTGGGGTCAGTGCATTCGGATGATGATTTCAGGGACTTTACCACCACCTACGGATTTACCCGTATTAATGGGAACACTATCACTACGGGTAAGATTATAACAAGCGATAAGGAGTGCTATTTGGATTTGGACGGCAACAAGTTCCGTATCGGTGATTCTTCAAGTTCTATTGATTGGAACGTAACGGCAAAACGCCAATTAACGTTGCACAACGTCCGTTTGCTTTCTGATAGTGGGGACACCTCACATATCGGGGTGTTCCGTGGCACATATAACCCGAAGTACGTGTACTATGCCGGGGATGAGGTGGCTTACACGGTGAATGGTGAAACGTGTACCTACCGATACACTAACCCCACACCAAGCATGGGCAACCTGCCTACCAATTCCGTATATTGGTCGGTTGTGGCGAAAGGTTCTACCGGGGATAAGGGAGAAAGCGGTTTATCCGTATTCTATACCTATAATGACAGTGAAACCAAGCCTGCCACCCCTACGGGGGATGGCTCTACGGGAGGTTGGCACAGAACTTCGTCCGAAAACGTGGTTTGGATGAGTATAAAGAACGCCAAGACTGATACGGAGGGTGCGTGGGGTATTCCTTTTCGTGTGCGTGGTGCTGATGGTACTTCAATCAATATCAAAGGTTCTAAGGACAATGTTTCACAACTGCCTACCGTTGGAAATTCAGAGGGCGATGCTTATCTAATCGGGGGCAACCTCTATATTTGGGATGGCACGAACTGGAAAGATGTTGGAGCTATTAAGGGGGAAGATGGAAAGAGTAGCTATCTTCATAAGAAGTATTCCGATGATGGCGGCAAAACGTTCACAGCCGGAAACGGTGAAACACCCGGAAGATGGTTGGGTTTGTATGTGGATATGATACCCACCGATAGCGACAAACCAAGTGCCTACAAGTGGAGCGACACGAAAGGACAAGACGGAACGCCCGGTTTACCCGGTGAAGATGGGCGTACTCCATACTTCCATATCAAGTATTCGGACAACGGGGGAATGTCGTTCACTGCAAACAATGGTGAAGAGCCGGGCGACTACATAGGGCAATACACCGACTACGTGCAGAAAGACAGTGATAATCCGATGGATTACACTTGGGCTTTGATTAAAGGCGAATCGGGTACAGGTGGAACGGATGCCGGAGCTGGTGAATATTACGAGTATCGTTACGCTAAAAATGGCTCGACTTTAGTACCGCCCGATTTGGATGTTAATTCTTCCAACCCTACCGGGTGGAGTACGGAAATGCCGAAAGTAGGAGCGTTGGAATATATTTGGTGTACAATGGCTAAGAAGTCCGGGCTTGCAGACCGTACCAAATTTCATTTGCCCATTGAAGCTAACGACACTTCAAGCATTGCCGATATTTCGGGTAACGGTTATAATGGTGTGCTGGGCGGTGGGACGGTAGTAAAAGACGGAACGAGATATGCCCTCAATCTGAGTGGTGGAATGGAGAGCCGTATTCCTTATGATTTACCCTTTGGGGAAAGTTTTACACTCTGTTTTTGGATGAAGTCAGACCAAAATCAAGTCAAGTGGATGTTGAACGGATATAACGGTAGGCACTATGTGGAAAAGAGTATTGCAATCACGCCTAATACGTGGTTTCACCTTGCATTCCGTTTTAATGACCGTACCGTTACGGTATTCAAAAACGGAGAGCAATTACATAGTGGTAGCGTTAATATCATGGCTGTAGGCTTTGCTATTTACGATGATGATGTATTCGGTTCTGCCGTGTATTTCGATGATATACGTTTGTTGATGGGGGCTTTACCTGTGAATGACATTGCTTCCGTAATGAATGGCAAAGCAGACCTGATGATACAGAAATGGAGTACCCCTATTCGTGTAAATCCTTATGATGGTGAAGATGGAAAGCCTGGTGTTAGTGTGACATTGGCAGATGTGGAATATGCACAAAGCACGTCAAATTCAGTTGCGCCTACTACGGGGTGGCAGACAACCGCCCCGACATGGATAAATGGGAGGTATATATGGAGTAGAACGAAAGTATCTTATTCAGACAACACGACTACCTACACTAAGGCGGTTTGTATTACAGGCGGCAAAGGCTCTACGGGTGATAGCGGTGTTGGCGTAAGTTCTATTATTGAACAATACTACCTATCCAGTTCGGCAACCTCATTACTTAATGGCTCATGGAGTACAACACGCCCAACTTGGAAAGACAAATGGTATATATGGACACGCTCGGTTATCACTTATACGAATGGAACGAGCGACACTACGGCTGCAATATGTGTAACGGGGTCGAAAGGTGATAAAGGTGAAGATGGAAAGCCGGGTGATAAGGGGGAGAAAGGCGATAGCCCCGTACTTGTTTATAGGGGTATTTATGATTCATCCAAGACTTATTACGGAAATAGCAAACGGTTGGATGCTGTAAAATACAACAATCAATACTATATAGTCCGTATTGATGCAGGAACATTCTCAAATGTCACTCCCACGACAACAAGCAAATGGAATACGTTTGGAGCGCAATTTGAAACTATTGCCACAAACTTGTTATTGGCTGAGGGGGCAAACATTGGAGATTGGTTTATTAAGGGCGGTAAGATTGTTTCCACTATGGGTAATGGTAACAGGGTAGAGCTGGATGCTTCAATGGCTCGTATTTATATTGAATCTTCAAGTGGTGGTGGTGATTATGCGCTCGTTGATTTTGGCGCAAAAATGACAATAGATGCCAACCGTGGAATTTTTGAAACAAGGGCTAAAAATGCTCCTAACTATTCTAATGCGGTTTCCTATATGTCACCAACGGGAATATTCTCAAATATGGCAGGTACGGACGGTATGCCAGCAAGTAGCGGATATACGCACCGTGGGGCTATTGTTGGGCTTGGTTTTGCAAATGTTCCGGCAAGAACATGGGCTATAAATGCGGTAGATACAATCGTGGCAGGTGTTTATGGTCGGGCTTCTAATTCGGGGACTGCACCAGCCTTTGGCGGTTTCTTCTATGATTTATTTGCCGGAGGCTTGATTTTTGGTCGAAAGTGTATTACAGGAACGTCGAATAACACATGGTATTTGAATAGAGAAGATACCGTGGTAATAGGGTACACGTCTGCCGCATCAGTAGTGTATCTTCCGGCTTCTCCTAAAGAAGGACAGGTTATATTTGTAAAGCAGTGGTGGAGAGGCTATATGAGATTCAGACCAAGAAGCGGCTACCTAATCTATGATGATACTTCGGTAAATGACTACTACGATTTTGGAGAGGGTCAAGGTGGTATGTTTGTATATACCGTAGGATATGTAGATGGAGTTAAAAAACAAGCATGGTTAGTAAGTAGATGGAAATACTAAAAATATGGAAGAAAGAGTATTATACGGATATATGGATGGCGACTATCTACAATGTATAGAAATAGCCCCTATTCCTCAAAAAATCAGAAATGAGAAAACGGGGGAAATAACAACACGCATGGTATCGGTTATTGAACAGGTGGCTGAACTGCCAACCATATATAAGCCAGTGGATGCAATAGATGAAAGTAAACAAAACACAGATAAGGAGGGCTATGTTGTGCGCATTGTGCCATACGATGCCGGGGACAGGATTTCATTCAGATACATAGAAGTCCCCGACTTTCAAAAGGTGGCACATGAGATTGAACGCTCAAAGGAGGTGTTGGCAAGTAGCGATTATAAGATAATCAAATGCTACGAAGCCGCCCTAATGGGGTATGCAATGCCGTATGAGATAAAGGCATTGCATAATGAAAGGCAGTTGCTAAGAGATAAAATCAATGAACTTGAAGCACGTTATACCTCATTATCTGATGATATACTTTAATTATAATCATAAATGTGTTCAACAAACACATTTATGATTATATTTGCAGTTAAATAAACTTGATTTACTCAGTGAATTATGGAAACAACGATGTACAGCCTACGGATTCTTTCCAAAGGTAAGGTTACAGACCTTTCCAATGGTTTTGCTTTGGGTGGTGTTCCGTTTACCGTCTTTGTACGACCTAAAGAGGTTACGATGGAAACAAGTACGCTGCTTAAATGCAAGCTCATTTGTGATAAGGAATTTAGTATGTTCCCCGTACCTATCGGGGATTGGACGCCCGGAGCGATAGCCGTAATATCCCCAAACGGTATCGACCTTTCGGTATATGATGTGTATTGGGGTGCTGGTGAAACTATTAAATAACTTATAGCTATGGGATTATTATTGGGAAGCGGAAACACGAAACCGCAATATCCTTACGACCAATGGTATGGGGTGCAAGGTGATTTCAACTCACAGGACTACAAACTAAAGCGTGTGGGTAATTTGGATTTGCACCGTACATTACCCATTCAAGCGAAGCTGAAACGCTTTGTGGAAAACCCTGACGGCTCGGTTAAGTATTACCTTAACCAAAATGACAGCCGTAAAAAGGATTCGGGTGCAACGGCTTTGATTGACAGCACGGACGGTAATGTAATGCTTGAAAAGCCGGAATATTACTTCAAGTTGGAAATAGAGGGAACGAAATGGATTCGTGCCTATTCCGAATATCCGTTGCCCGGCTTTATCAAGATGGAACGAAAGACGGTAAGCCCGTGGTATGCAACGGTGGATATTACCAACTCTGTAGCCGTTTCGGGATGTTGGCTCACTTGGAATGGCGATGAAATTGCAAGGGATTCAGACGGATTTGTTATACTCAAAGCGAATGCCGCACAATTCAGAGGCGGTTCGGGTGCTGGTGATGCCGCTAAGGATGGTACTTACAACTCCATGTTGGGTATGCCTCGTACTTCCATTTCAAAGGCTGGTGTTCGTCCTCTTTGCAAGAACGGAACACACCACGGGGCGTACAGGGTGTACAATGAAATTGCTTGGTTGCAACGTGTGGAATATGCCTCATTGCACTGCCAAGATGCTTACACCGAAACGCTGACTGCTGACGGATTCCATCAAGGAGGCTTAGGGAGTGGTCCGGTTGTTAATGGTACGGAGTGGAATACATGGGGAAGTTACAAACCCTTTGTGCCTTGCGGTGTTACTGCAACGCTGGGAAACAACACGGGTAAGGTGTCCTACACCATCAAGGGATGGACTGGTGGCGATAAGGTGGTACAAGTAACCTCTTACCGTGGCTTGGAAACTCCTTATGAATACTTGTGGATGCTTGCTGATGATGTACTAATTTGGCATAAAGCGGATGTATCTATTGCCTATGTATGCGAAGACCCGACAAAATTCACCTCTCATTCAGATAGTGCTACTACCGTACCTATCGGATATGAAGCCATTACGGAGCTTCCACGAACTGAGGGCTATGTGCTTTCTATGGCTCATTCCACTAAAGGTTATTCCTTTGCCGAAAAAGTAGGAGGTTCAAGTAATAAAGGGTATTGCGATTACTATTGGACTCCCACAGGTGGTAGTACGTGGTCTGCTGTAGGCTGGTATGGTGCCCTTTTGTCTGCTGGTGCGAATTTTGGTGCGACTGCGGGTTTCGGTTTTCTGGGTGCGGATCATCGTTCCTCGTATGCGTATGCGGACGTTGGGTTCCGCTTGTGCCGTTTTTGACGGACTGCAAAACTCGGTGAACGGAGCAACGAAAATGGCGTTGGATTGAAAAAAATAAAAACATAACAGGGTTGTGGCGGCTGGTGCCCTTTTGTCTGCTAATGCGAATAATGGTGCGAATGCGGGTTTCGGTTTTCTGGTTGCGACTAATCGTTCCTCGTCTGCGGATGCGTGCCTTGGGTTCCGCTTGTGCCGTTTTTGACGGACTGCAAAACTCGGTGAACGGAGCAACGAAAATGGCGTTGGATTGAAAAAAATAAAAACATAACAGGGTTGTGGCGGCTGGTGCCCTTTTGTCTGCTAATGCGAATAATGGTGCGAATGCGGGTTTCGGTTATCTGAATGCGAATAATCGTTCCTCGAATGCGAATGCGAACATTGGGTTCCGCTTTTACCGTGGTTTCAACTTATAACTGTTGCTGCCACGCCCTTACCTCACAGGGACTATCGGCACGTCTGATAGTTGGTAAAATAATATGGATTAGGACGGTGCAAGTAAGTAATTGAAAGCTCTGTTTTAGAACAACGGCACAAATGGGTGTAGTAAAGACTGAATACGGGTTATGTTATACGGCTGATACCTGCTTTAATCAATACTCGGATTTTGAGGATTGCGGTTTATATGTCGGTGATACAGGAAAGATATTCATTTCCCAAGCTAAGAAAATTAAGAATGTTTATCACCTGATATATGAATGCTCCAACCTCATACGGGCGCAATATAAGGCACAGCAAGGCAAAGGAGAGCGTACCGAAATATCCAAGTTCAATGAGAACATTTTGGAGAATTTGGATAGCTTGTACTGGGACTTGCGCAATGAAACTTATACCCCCGGTGAATATCGGATTAAGGTTATATATGAGCCGAAAGAAAGGGTGATTATGATTGCCCCGTTCTTCCCGGACAGGATAGTACACCATTGCATTATCAATGTGTTGGGGCGTTACTGGACTAACTTCTTCATTGCGAATACATACGCTTGTATCAAAGGGCGTGGTATTCATAAATGTATGGAGGATGTGCATACGGCTTTAATCATAGACAGAAAAGGTACAAGGTTCTGTTTGAAGATTGACATCAAGAAGTTCTATGATAACATAGACCACGCAGCATTGAAAAGGATAATCCGCTACACTATAGCGGATGAACAACTGTTAAGGCTGTTGGATAAGATAATAGATAGTAACGGTAAAGACAAGGGGCTGCCAATAGGCAATTTCACAAGTCAATATTTGGCTAATCTCTATTTAGCATATTTCGACCATTGGGTTAAAGAAGAACTGGCTAAGATAGTGATGAAGCGTTTTGGGGTGAAAATCTACTACTATCGCTATATGGATGATATGGTGATACTATGCGCTGACAAAGAGGCACTGCATTTCGTACTCGACATGATGGGGCTTTACTTGGGTGGCGAATTGAAAGTAGAGATTAAAAGCAACTGGCAGATATTCCCGGTTGATGCTCGTAGCATTGATTATGTGGGATTCAAACAAAACCATTACGGCATATTGCTAAGAAGCGGTATTCTGAAAAGGTTTTATAAGAAATTCCACCGCACCATCAATAAATACGAAATCAAAGATGAAACGGATATTAAACACTTCTTCCCATCTGAATATGGCTGGATAATCAGATGCTCGGAGGAACACAGTAAATTCATTTTTAATAATTGTTTGAACGATGGAAGCAAATGTTTTGACTACAGGGCTGCTGGCTAAGACTAAGCCGGAGGTGATAGATTCTCTTAATAACGGGCAGGGAACGTTCCTTTATAACCATAACATCAAAGAGGTTAAGGTTATTGCAGACAAAGAGGGTGGCATTGAGATTACGACTGATGCGGAACGTGCCACAGGCACGATGTTCCAATATGACAGCGTGAGGGTGGAATATCCAAAAACGGCTGATAATATTTTCAGCACGTTGCTTACTGCAAGATACCCGGCTAAGACAGAAAGTAAGCTGGTAAACGAATATCAGTCTGCCATGCTGGGATTGCTTGCCGAAAGTGCGAAATCCCCCTATGAGAACTTTTTGAAAGACCGTTTGGCTATCCGTGAAATGGTGGATGCCGATTGTGAAACCTATAATATACCGATGGACTTATGAACGAGGTAATGGACTTTGAGGAAACCGAATCCTTGAATGAAGATATTTTCGATTGTGAATACACCTCAGTAGATGCCGTGATTAATGAGGTCACGGTGTTTACGGGATGTAAGGAAAGACAGACAGAGAACGGAACGAGAACACTAATCGCCTATGGCGAGGGTATCGGTGCATCCGCTTTCTATACTGATAGTAAGAAGTTGAAAGATGTTGTTTTAGACCCGAAGCGCAAATATCCATTTCGTGCCGTAATCAAAGTGGTACGCTATGGAACGATGTACGGGTTTAAGTTCTTTCCACCGAATACTCCAATCACGCAGGAGGATAGGGATAACTTTGAGTATTACAAGCGAAACAAGTATAAGAAAAACCGATGATGGAAGAAAGTTTGAAAGTAGCACAAGGCATAAGCGATTTTGGCTTTATGGTGATAGTGTGCGCTGTGTTTCTCTGTTTGGCGGCTGCACTTATGGTAGCTTGTTTCAAGTGGTTCAAGTCTATCATTAACGACATGATTAAAAGCAATCAGTCTATGGTAGCCGAACTTCTGACGGAAACCAAAACCCAAAATGATATGCTCACTGACATTGCAGAGGGGTTAAGACCCGAAACGCAGTTGCGGATAAAAAACATATCAAGCATTTACTTTGACCTTGCCGTTGAGAGGGTTTGCCGTATAATAAAGAAAGTGCGTGAAGAAAACCACATCGCAGACCGTGAAGCCACGAAAGCGAAAGTACACACCTTGATTATGAATATGCACGAGGACAGAAACAGCCGATTTGATGCACATTCGTATCGAGGGAAACGATTGTCAAGCTACACTTCGCCCGAATGGATTGAATGGGTAGAGCAATGTGTGTTGTCAGAGGTTTATGCGGAAACGGTGAACAATGGCAGAGCTTATACCAATGTACAAATGGTATATGACAGAATTAAAATAGATTTTTACCATAAATTGAATCAAGAATGAAGATACTTATAGACAATGGGCATGGAGAAAATACACCAGGTAAACGCAGCCCGGATGGAACTTTCAGGGAGTATGCCTATACAAGAGAAATTGCGGATGAAGTCGTGCGTGAACTGGCTAAACGTGGCTATGTAGCGGAACGCATTGTTAAGGAGAACTTGGACGTGCCTTTGGCTGAACGTGCAAGGCGTGTGAACGAGATTTGCGCCCGATATGGAGCTAATAACGTGTTGCTTGTTTCCATCCACTGCAATGCTGCCGGGAATGGCGAATGGATGAATGCCCGTGGATGGTCTGCCTATACCACTAAGGGCAAAACGAAAGCTGACGAATTGGCAAACCGAATGTATGATGCTGCCGCTTGCTTTATTACCGGGCAAAAGATTAGGCGTGACTATTCGGATGGCGACCCGGATTGGGAGGAAAATTTTTACATCCTTTCCAAGACGAAATGCCCGGCTGTATTGACGGAAAATTTCTTCATGGATAACAAGGAAGATATTGCTTACCTTACATCTATGGAGGGGAAACAAAACATTGTGAACACCCACGTAGAGGGTATAATCCAATACATCAAGGAATATGAGAAATAAAGCGTTTTTGATATTAATCGCCCTCTGTGGGCTTTTGATGGCGGCTACCTTTGGGCTATGGGCTTATTGTTCCAAGTTGAAATCAGAAAAGGAAAGATTGGATGGCAACCAAACCGCCTTGTTGGAGAAAATTGAATTTTACCAAACAGAATCCGGAAAATCCGCTGCTTCTGTACAGGCATTGACTTTATCCAAGTCTGAGGTGGAAAAGCATTGTGCCGACTTGACGAATACCGTTAAGGAACTTGACTTGAAAGTAAAGAGGTTACAAGCGGCTTCCACGAATGCAACAAAAACGGAGGTGGAGGTACAAACCATAGTTAAGGATAGCATTATATACCGTGATACATCCTATCTTAAAGTCCAAGCGATACGATGGAAAGACCCGTGGATAAATGTTGATGGCTTAATCATGCCCGATAAGAAACTGGATTTACGCATACAATCTGTAGATACCCTATTTCAAGTAGTGCATAGAGTGCCTAAGCAATGGTTGTTTTTCCGATGGGGAACAAAGGCTATTAGGCAAGAAGTTGTAAGTAGCAATCCCCATACCAAAATAGTGTATTCGGAATATATAGAATTGAAGAAACGGAAAAAGAAATGATTAGGTGTTAGTAATAGAGTAGAACTTTTGTTCTGAGCCGGGTTCGCTGTGAAGTGCGCCCGGTTTTTCTTTGTCCTTTGAAATAAAAGTCATATCTTTGCAGTACCGATTCTGAAAATCGGTGTTGCATTGTACCCCTGTATTCTTCTTTTGGAGAGGCAGGGGTATTCAACAAAAATGCAAAAGTTCTACTATAGTTCTACGAAAAATTGAAATAGTCTCGCAAGTGACTGATACTCAAAGTTAGGTTAGAAGTTTCCTAAACTTTAGATAGGGGTTCGATTCCCCTCGGGGCTACTACAGAAGAATCTATGAGAGTGGTATTGTTTTGCTTTCATATTGTATCAAGTTTTAAGTGTAACAATAGCTTCTTTTAAGATGAACGTCTTATAGCTTCTATTTGTTTTAATAATCAATAGAAAAAGCCTCTACCGAATGTTCGGAAGAGGCTTTTCTATTTGTGGAGTTTATTATTCTTCCGTAGCTGGTACTACGACTTTTTTGTTCTTCATCATGTTGTATGCAATTGGAGATGCAATAAACAGTGAAGATAATGTACCGATAACAACACCCAGGATCATTGCGAATGCAAAGCTGCGGATTGAATCACCACCAAGGATGAAGATACACAGCAATACGATCAATGTACTCAATGATGTATTGATGGTACGAGCCAGCGTTGTGTTCAGAGAGTCGTTGAACAATACTCGTTTGTCACGTTTCGGATATAAACCGAAGAACTCACGTACACGGTCGAAGATTACCACCTTATCATTGATAGAGTAACCGATAGCTGTCAAGATAGCACCAATAAATGTCTGGTCGATTTCCAGAGAGAATGGCAGGATACCCCAGAACAGTGAATAGGCACCGATAATCATAATGGTGTCGCAACTCAAAGCTACGATAGAACCGATACTGTAAGCAATGTTGCGGAAACGGAGCAAGATATACAAACCGATGGCGAGCAGTGCCAATACTACGGAGTAGATAGCGCCTGTCTTGATGTCATCTGCGATACTCGGACCTACTTTCTGTGAGCTTACGATACTACCACCTGTGTGATTGTCACGGTCGATGAAAGTTTCCAATGTGATATTCTGAGTCAATACCGGCTTCAAGGTTTCATATAGATATGATTCGATTTCAGAGTCTACATTGTTGCCTTCATCTTCGATACGGTAGTTTGTACTGATACGTACGGTCTTTTTGTCTGTACCGATAGCAATAACGCTTACGTTGGCGTCGCCAAATTTGCTAGAGATCAATTCACGAACTTGTTCCGGTTCTACAGGATTCTCAAATTGTACCTTAAAGTTACGTCCACCAGTGAAGTCGATACTCTGACTCAAACCACGGATGGCAAATGAACCGATACAAACAACGATGATTGCACTGACGATAATAAGGGACTTTTTGTTTGTACCCATAAAATCGAAATGTGTATTGGTCATCAGATTCTTTGAAATCTTGGTTGTGAATGTCAGGTTCAACCACTTGTCTTTGTTCATGAAGTGTTCATAAACAATACGAGTAATGAACACTGCAGTAAAGAAGGATACCAAGATACCGATAATCAATGTCGTAGCAAAACCACGAATTGGACCGGTACCAAAGTTAAACAGGATGATACCTGTGATGATAGATGTTAAGTTAGAGTCGAAGATAGCCGAGAATGCATTTGAATAACCGTCGGCAAGTGCTTTCTTCACACCCTTACCTGCACGAAGCTCTTCTTTTGTACGTTCATAGATAAGTACGTTCGCATCCACAGCCATACCAAGTGACAATACCATACCGGCTATACCGGACATTGTCAGCGCAGCCTGGAAGGATGAAAGAATACCTAGCGTGAAGAAGAAGTTGAGGATTAACGCGCAGTTAGCAACCATACCTGGGATGAAGCCGTACATAGAGCACATGTAAATCATCAACAGAATCAGGGCTACAACGAATGAGAAAATACCCGCATTGATTGATTCTTGACCCAGTGACGGACCAACGATATCTTCCTGTACGATGTGAGCCGGAGCCGGCATCTTACCTGATTTCAATACGTTAGCTAAGTCTTTTGCTTGTTCAGGAGTGAAATGACCTGTAATCTGTGAACGTCCACCTGTAATTTCAGAGTTTACGTTTGGTGCAGAATATACATAGTTATCAAGAACGATAGCAATGGAACGGCCAATGTTCTGCTTAGTCAACTGAGCCCAGCGGCGTGCACCGTCAGAGTTCATTGTCATGCTTACAGCCGGTTTGCTGTATTGGTCGAATTCATCTTTCGCATCAGTTACTACGTCACCTTCCAACGGAGCTTTGCCGTTACGTTCGGTAGACTTGATAGCATATAATTCGAAAGTCTGTCCTTTCTTGTCAAATTCAGAAGGAGAAACACCCCATTTCAGGCGAAGGTCTTTTGGAAGATCAGCTTTGATTTCCGGCATAGCCAGATATTTGTTGATGTCAGCAGTATCTTTGTAGTTGGCATAACCAATAACGGGACCTTGTCCGCTAGAATTCAACTGAAGTATGGACAGCAAAGGATATTGCTTTTTGATTTCTTCCATATTTGCGGCAGACTTATCTTCAGCAGTTACGTCACCTTTCAGGGCAGCTGCAAGGCTGTCGGCAGCACTTACAGTTTTTTTCTCAACCGGAGTGGCTTCGGTAAGGACTGCTTCAATAGTATCTGTATCAGCTGTTGTTCCTTCAGCTAAAATAACACGCAATTTGGCGTCTGCAGATTGCATGGCAGGGAGAACTTCTCTAGCTGTATAAGTTTCCCAGAACTCCAGATTGGCAGAACCTTGGAGAAGTTTTCTCACACGTTCCGGCTCTTTGATACCCGGAAGTTCCACCATGATACGTCCCATTTTGTCTTCCAGACTTTGGATGTTCGGTTGAACAACACCAAAACGGTCGATACGGGTACGAAGAACGTTGAATGAGTTTTCAACAGCAGCTTTTACTTCTGCTCTCAGCACTTTTTCAACTTCTGCATCTGATGATTTCTGGTTAACTTTATCTTTCAACTGTTGTGTTGCGAAAAGTTCGGAAAGTTTTGCGTCCGGAGCAATTTTGTGGTATTCTCTGATGAACAGGGTGATAACATCATCCTGACTGTTGACAGCCTGTTTTGCAGCTGTCGCCAATGCGTTGTTGAAAGCTTCGTCAGGCTTGTTGTCTGCCAATGCTTTGATAACATCAGGTACGGAAACTTCGAGGATAACGTTCATACCACCCTTCAGGTCCAAACCTAAACTAATCTCCATCTCACGACATTGTTTCAGTGTCCAGTTCCACAGCATTACTTTCTCGTTAGAGAGAGAGTCGAGGTAGTCTTGTTCCACTTTCGGGTCGCCGTTCGCAATTTCTTTCGCCTTGTTGGTATAATGGCGTGTTACGAAGGAGAAGGAGAGGTAGAACACGCATACCAGCGTGAGTAATACCGCAAAAACCTTTACAAATCCTTTGTTTTGCATTTTACTTTTAATTTATGATGATTACTTTTTTAATTTAATTTTCAGTTAAATTCTGTCGTACACAAGTTCTTTTTGCCGTATACAAGGCTGCAAATATAGTTTTTTTTTCACATTCATGTGTAATAAGCCCTCAAATATTTGATGTTTAAGGGCTTTTTTACTGAATTATTTCATTCCTCTGTTTTTCAGTAGCGGTTCCAAGCTTGGTTCCGCTCCACGGAAATTCCGGTAAAGCACCATCGGGTCTTCGCTGTCGCCCTTCTCCAATACGTTGTGACGGAAGAGGTCGGCGGTGTTTTTATCAAAGATACCATGTTCTTTAAAGGCTTCAAAAGCATCATTATCCAGTACATTGGCCCATAGATAGCTGTAGTATCCGGCTGCGTAACCACCAATGATATGATTGAAGTAAGTCACGCGATAACGCGGTGCTATTTCGGGGATGAGACCGAGCTTGTCCATGGCTTCTTTTTCGAATGCAAGCATGTCTATATTCTTTACATCTGTTACGGTGTGCAGGTTCATGTCGAGGATGGCGGCAGCCAGTAATTCGGTAGTCATGAAGCCCTGATTGAAAGTCTTCTGTTGCAGTATCTTTTTGATGATTTCGTCGGGTATCACTTCTCCTGTCTGATAATGTTTGGCATACATTTTCAGTACTTCCGGTTCAGTAGCCCAGTGTTCATTGATTTGAGAAGGAAGTTCTACAAAATCGCGTACTACATTAGTGCCTGATGTTCCTTTGTATTCACATTTTGTCAGCAGTCCATGCAGAGCGTGCCCAAATTCGTGGAACAAAGTTTCTACTTCATCCATTGTCAATAGAGAGGGAGTATCGCCTACCGGTTTGGTAAAGCTGCAAACATTGCATACTAACGGACGGGTATCTCCTTGTTGTTCGCGGTAGTTGCTCATCCATGCGCCACCGCTTTTTCCGGAGCGTGGGAAATAATCGACGTAGAAGATACCGAGTTGCGAACCGTCTGCGTCTTTCACTTCGAAGACTTCCACATCAGGATGGTAGGTAGGGACACCTTCGAGCTTGGTAAGAGTGATACCATATAGCTTGTTGGCTACAGTGAAAGCGCCATTGCGCACATTCTCCAGCTTGAAGTAAGGTTTTGTATCTTCTTCGGACAGGTTGTATTTTTCTTTCCGTAGTTTCTCGGTATAATACCACCAATCCCATGCTTCCAGTTTTTCTCCTTTGCCTTCCTTATCCATTAATTTCTGAAGTTCGGTAGCTTCCGCTTTTGCTTTTGGCAGTGCATAGCTCCAAAGGTTGTTTAGAAGGCTCATTACGTTACTGGCGTTCTTTGCCATCGTTTCGTCGAGAACGAAGTTTGCATAGCAGTCGAAACCTAATAATTTAGCTTTTTCCAGGCGGAGAGAAACGATCTTACGGATATTTTCCTTGTTATCGTTTTCGTCGTTGTTGTTACCGCGGTTGATGTAAGCTTTGTATATTTGTTCCCGAAGCGGGCGATTTTCTGAATATTGCAGGAAAGGCAGGCGGCTGGCATTATGCAGGGTGAATAGCCATTTTCCGGGTTGTCCGGCTGCTTTTGCTTCTTCAGCGGCGCTTTGGCGGAACCATTCGGGCAATCCTGCCAGATCTTCTTCTTTGTCAACGAAGAGTTTGAAAGCATTATTCTCATTCAGTATATTGTTGCTGAAAGTAATGCCGAGTGTAGAAAGTTCCTTGTTGATTTCGCGGAGGCGGGTTTGGTCTTCGGCATTAAGGTTTGCTCCGGAACGGACAAATCTTTTATAAGTCTTGTCCAGCAGACGTTCTTGTTCCGATGTCAGGTTCAGCGAATCCTTCTTTTGATAGACGTCGTTCACGCGCTTAAACAGTTTCTCGTTCAGAGAGATATTATCATCATGTTCTGAAAGAACCGGTGCCAGTTTGATGGAAAGTGCGGTTAGTGAGTCAGTCGTTTCCGCATCTGTCATATTGAAGAAAATGGCGCTCACACGGTCCAGGATAGGTGCGCTGTTATCCAAAGCTACAATTGTATTTTCGAATGTCGGAATTTCCGGACTTTCGATGATAGCTTCGATGTTTTGATTCTGCTCTTCTATCCCTTTCAGGAAGGCAGGTTCATAGTGCTCCAATTTAATCTTGTCGAAAGAAGGAACACCATACTGGGTTTGAAACTCTGTAAAGAAAGGATTGCTTTCTGTTTTCGTAGCACAGGAGTACATCATACAACTTACTGCTAAAATGGTTAGTGTCTTTTTAATCATCATAAGTGTTTTTTATTAGAGTTTTCAGTTCTCATCGTTTACTGATATAGCACCAGATCGGGTAGTGGTCTGATGCTTTGATAGACCGGTCTACCGTGCAATTGTAGGCTTTCAGGTTGGGGCTGATCAAGATATTGTCTATGCGGAAATAGAACTTGTTCTGATTGTAGGAAATGCCCAATCCTTTACCGGACTGTGTGAATGCATCGTCTAGTTTTTGAGTCAGGATGCGATGTGTATACGAGATAGAACCGTCGTTGAAATCGCCGCATACGATAGTTGTCGGATATTTACATGCTGCAATGGCTTTAGCCACAGAATCAGCTTGTGAAGCCCGGATAGCCGATGCTTCCGCCAGTTTTCTGATTAATTGCCTAAGTCCGGTTTTTACTTTCTTGGCATTCGGGTCTTTAATCATATCCTCATACATCCCTCTGTCTTCTTTGGTGAGTTTGTTGGATTCCAGGTGGTTGTTGATTAATGTAAGAGTGTCGTTATTTACATTCAATACATATTTCATGGAACCGTTATAATTACTTTCATATTTGATGGGATGTATCGAGAGTATGGGGAACTTGGAGAAACAGGCAAGTTGCACATCTCCTTTCCCTTGTTGGTGGACGGATTGGTAAGGATAGGCTTTCAATGCTTTTTTAATATCCTGTTCCGTCAGGTATTTCTTGTTGGTAGCGGTGTTATATTCTTGCAGACAGATAATATCGGCGTTGCTATCTACAAGATAAGATAATACAGGGTTCTTTCCATCTTTCTTCTCCAGATTGTTGAAACTCATTACGTTATAGGATAGGATTTTGATGCTTCCTTCCGGTATGGTCTTAGTGGTGGAGTTAAAAGGAATATAAGTTCGTATCTGCGGAATACAAATCAGAAAACCGATGGCAGGCAAGAGCGCATAGCGGTAGTTGACGAATGCCCAGAAGCCGATAAAAATCAGATTAATCGTCAGGAATATCGGAAATGCAAGTCCCAAGCTGGAAGCAAGTGGGTTTATTTTCGGGTTAAGGTAAGGGCTATAAGCACTTAATATCAACGTTCCCACGAAGAGAGCGTTGACAGCAAGTATCAGATATGCGACAAATTTGCCAATATGTTCCATTCTTTTATCTTTTGCTTGCGTCGAACAAGCTTTTCTTTTCTTCAGTTGTCAGACTGTCGTAACCGGATTTTTTTAGTTTTTCCAAAATACGGTCCACTTCATCAGACTGTGCTTTTTTGTGGGCATTGTAATCATAATCCTTCTCGCGACCGGTGGCACTGTTTCCATAGTGTACCTTCATTTTCGGTTTCCGTTTCCATGTTTTCTTCTGAAACAAGGAGATGAAACCATCCAGAATCCAGTTGATCCAGGAAGTCAAATCAGTTCCTTTATTTAGGCTGGCGGCAAACCAGAGTCCAGCAAGAGCACCGCCCAGGTGGGCGATATGTCCTCCGGCATTACTTGAGGTGATGGATAATACATCGATTCCGATGACAACCAGTGCCAGATATTTGAGACGGATAGCACCGAAAAGAAAAAGTTGCACCCTGTAATTAGGCTCACGATAAGCCGTAGCGGCTACGATGGCTAATACGGAAGCCGAAGCTCCTACCAATGTTGAGCCTACCACTTGCGAACTGAATAAAGGAAATACATTGTAGGCGATCATATACAGTAAACCTCCACAGATACCTCCTAATACATATAGTCCTCTTAAATGTTTGGCCGAGAAAAAGTAGAGAAACAAACTTCCGAACCAATACAGCCAGAGCATATTGAATAAAATATGCAGGATGCCGGCATGCATAAACATATAAGTAAATAGCGACCACGGTTGATGCATAAACCCGATAAAGGATGCCGGTAAGGCAAATATACCGAATATGTCGGAGGTACTTACTTCAAAAAGTCGCAGGAAAACGTTAATCAACGTGCCGATCAGAAAGATGCCTACGTTGATATAAATCAGTTGGATGAAAATATTTCCTCTTCTGAATGTCTCCTTTAAATCAGCTATAATATGTCCCATTGTTATTGCTTTTTTTTCTCCAATACAAAATCAGGATTAATCCGAATAACATTCCTCCCAGGTGAGCAAAGTGAGCAACATTATCTCCGGTGCTGTTGGCAAGCCCTGCCCATAATTCGATTGCGGCATATCCTATCACGAAAAACTTCGCTTTGATAGGGAAAGGCAGCGGAAAGATGAACAGTCGGTTATTGGGAAATAGCATACCAAATGCCAGCAATATGGCGTAAACGGCTCCCGAAGCACCTACGGTGGTCAACATGTTCAAGTATTGCTCCATAGAAATAACGCCATAGCCTATCAAATTTACTTGTGTATGTTGGCTATATTCTATCACATATTGAATATACTGCACTCCTTCCTGGATAAGTCCCGCACCGATACCGCAGAGAATATAGTAAAAGAGGAAACGTTTGGGTCCCCAGGTTTGTTCGAGAATCGGTCCGAACATAAAAACGGCAAACATATTAAAGAAAATGTGGCTGAATCCGCCGTGCATGAACATATAAGTGATAAGCTGTGCCGGATTAAAGTCACTTGCGAGGAAAAAATGTAATCCCAGATAATTCGTTAAATCCAGGCCGTAACGTTGGGCTACGATTGTCCCGAAAAATACTAGTACATTGATAATTATCAGGTTTTTAGTTACAGTTGGCATCATTTTAATTTCTGAATATTTAGATAATAGACGCAAAAGTACGAATAAATTCTGTTTTAAAGCATGAAAAACGCTTCCTATTAGCTCTTTTTCAATAATTTGCTGCGTTTTTTTTATGTTTTTATTTGATATGTTGTTTTGTTCGGCTATATTTGTGGAATTAATCCATTGTGGGATAATCTTTTGTGTAACATATATATTAATTAATCATTTTACGTATTATGAATAAGTCTGATCTTATTAGCGCAATGGCTGCTGAAGCTCAAATGAGCAAAGCCGATGCAAAAAAAGCACTTGATGCTTTCATCACTTCAGTTACTAATGCTATGAAAGCTGGTGACAAAGTATCTCTCGTAGGTTTTGGTACTTTCTCAGTAAGCGAAAGAGCTGAAAGAACTGGTATTAACCCTTCTACAAAGGCAACTATTACTATTCCTGCTAAGAAAGTAGCTAAATTTAAAGCTGGTGCTGAATTATCTGCAGCTGTTGAATAAGATAGATAGTTGAAAGAAATTAGGAGAGGAGACGCGATGCGTCTCCTTTTTTTGTATCTTTGCGCGCAAGAAATAACTTGATTATGAAGATAGAAGATAAACTTGTAGCGTCCGTTATTAGTGGACTGAAAGCACTCTACGGTCAGGAAGTCCCTGAAAAGATGGTGCAAATGCAAAAAACAAAGAAAGAATTTGAAGGACATTTGACACTGGTCGTGTTCCCTTTTCTGAAGATGTCAAAAAAAGGACCGGAGCAAACAGCACAGGAAATCGGTGAATATCTGAAAGCAAACGATCCGGCTGTAGCAGCGTTTAATGTGATAAAAGGGTTCTTGAACCTGACTATTGCATCGGCTACATGGATTGAATTGCTGAACGAGATTCAGGCGGATGAACAGTACGGCTTAATGCAGGTCACTGACGCTTCTCCATTGGTGATGATTGAGTATTCTTCTCCGAATACAAACAAACCGCTTCACTTGGGACACGTGCGTAATAACCTTTTAGGCAACGCATTGGCTAACATTGTAGCGGCAAACGGCAATAAGGTAGTCAAAACAAATATTGTAAACGACCGTGGTATCCACATCTGTAAGTCCATGCTGGCATGGAAGAAATACGGAAACGGTGAAACTCCTGAAACTTCGGGTAAGAAGGGTGACCACCTGGTAGGTGATTATTATGTATCTTTCGATAAGCATTATAAAGCGGAAGTAAAGGAGCTGATGGCTAAATTTACAGCGCAGGGAATGAGTGACGATGAAGCGAAAGCAAAGGCTGAAGCTGAATCTCCATTGATGCAGGAAGCCCGCGAAATGTTGGTGAAGTGGGAAGCCGGTGATCCGGAAGTACGCGGATTGTGGGAAATGATGAACAACTGGGTATATGCAGGATTCGACGAAACCTACAAGAAGATGGGGGTTGGCTTTGACAAGATCTATTATGAATCCAATACTTACCTCGAAGGAAAAGAAAAGGTAATGGAAGGTCTGGAAAAAGGTTTCTTCTACAAGAAAGAAGACGGTTCCGTATGGGCCGACCTGACTGCCGAAGGACTGGATCATAAGCTCCTTCTCCGTGGTGACGGTACTTCTGTCTACATGACTCAGGATATCGGTACGGCTAAACTTCGTTTTGCCGATTACCCGATTAATAAGATGATTTATGTAGTAGGTAACGAACAGAACTATCACTTCCAGGTGCTTTCTATCTTGCTCGATAAACTTGGTTTCGAATGGGGTAAGAGTCTGGTACACTTCTCTTACGGAATGGTGGAACTGCCGGAAGGTAAGATGAAATCCCGTGAGGGTACGGTAGTTGATGCTGACGACTTGATGGAGGAAATGATTGCCACTGCTAAAGAAACTTCACAAGAACTAGGCAAACTGGATGGTTTGACACAGGAAGAAGCTGATGATATTGCCCGTATTGTGGGTCTGGGAGCATTGAAATATTTCATTCTGAAAGTCGATGCCCGTAAGAATATGACATTCAATCCGAAAGAATCTATCGACTTCAATGGTAATACAGGTCCGTTTATTCAATATACTTATGCACGTATCCAGTCTGTACTTCGGAAAGCTGCCGAATCAGGTATCGTAATTTCTGAACAGATTCCGGCTGGTATTGAATTGAGTGAAAAGGAAGAAGGGCTGATTCAGATGGTTGCCGACTTTGCTGCTGTTGTAAAACAAGCCGGTGAAGATTACAGCCCGTCTATTATTGCTAATTATACTTATGACTTGGTGAAAGAATACAATCAGTTCTATCATGACTATAGTATTCTGCGCGAAGAGAATGAGGCAGTGAAAGTATTCCGTATCGCTCTGTCTGCTAATGTAGCTAAAGTTGTTCGCTTGGGAATGAATTTGCTGGGTATCGAAGTTCCTTCCAGAATGTAAGACTTTCTCTGAACAAAATAGACTTCTGCGGGGTTTCTTTTATATATATAAAAGGAACCTCGTATGTTTTACTCCCCCCATCCATTGCTTCGGAAGAGAGAAACGGAAACTGCTACTGTCTCTTATTCCGAACTGCTGTTTGACCTGATTTATGTTTTCTCGGTCACGCAACTTTCACATTATTTGCTTCATAATCTCACTTGGGAAGGATTATTGAAAGAAACAATCCTGTGGTTTGCAGTCTGGATGTTGTGGCAACATACCATCTGGGTGACTAACTGGTTCAACCCGGATACCCGGCCGATACGTATTCTTCTTTTTATCAGTATGCTGGTGGGGCTGGTGATGGCGGCTGCTATTCCTTATGCCTTTACTTACCGGGGATTGATATTTGCTGTCTGCTATGTTCTGATACAGGCAGGGAGAACACTTTATATTATCGGGGTGTTAGGAGATCATCATCTGGCTGCTAATTTTAAGCGAATTATGGGCTGGTTCTGTATATCTGCCGTCTTTTGGATTACGGGTGCCATATTGCAGGGAGAATGGCAAATTCTACTGTGGATTATAGCCGCCATCTGTGATTATACAGCCCCGATGCACGGATTTGCTTTACCTCGTCTGGGACGTTCGGACAGTAGCAAGGAATGGACTATTGAAGGGCATCATTTGGTGGAACGTTGCCAGTTGTTTGTGATTATTGCTTTTGGAGAAACTCTATTGATGACAGGAGCTTCTTTGAGTGAAGTAGAAGAATGGACGCCTCTCGTGATTATTTCTGCTGTCATATCTTTCATTGGTAGTTTGGCTATGTGGTGGGTTTACTTTGATGTGAGCAGTGAAGCCGGTAGTCGGAAAATACAGGAAGTGAAAGATCCCGGAAAGCTGGGGTTGATTTATAATGCAATTCATATCGTACTGGTGGGAGCATTGATTATTTGTGCGGTAGGAGACGAACTGATTGTTGCCCATCCCGAACAAGAAATGAGAGCGGAAGTTGTTTTTGTTCTGATTATCGGACCAATCGTTTATATTCTGGCAAATAGTATCTATAAATATGTCACGTGCCGTATGCTTCCTTTATCACATATTATTGCTGTAATAGCTTTGGCTTTACTGCTTCCCTGGCCTTATCACATTTCTTTATTGACGATGAATATCTTGGTAACATCTGTTTTTATATTCGTGATTGTGTTTGATATGCTATTCCCTAATAAAGGTTTTAAGATAAAATGGGAGCCGAAGATTTAATGATGAAAGCCCATTCATAACGGATAATACTTATATCCTATAATATTGTGGCTTAAAATAAAAACACAGTTCACACGAATTCTTGGTGAGTATTCAAGAAGTTGTGTGAACTGCGTAATTCGCGCCTTTCTAAACGGATGTCTATTATGTCTTTTTCATCGATGGTTCGCAATGCGAAGTCCCGATAGCGATTCCGTACAATATCCGGGCTGCTCTTATTTAAATCGTATCAATCTTTATTTGTACCAATCTTTATTTTGTTTCCCATTCGATGATACCCATCCAGAGAACTTGGGATATGATTGATCGATTCGTTTCCCTTCCTCTGGAACCGGGAGATTACTTACTGGCATATTGATAGCAAACGGCATCAAGTCTGCAGAAACATAATACATCCCTTCTTCTGGTCTGTAGATGTCTTTTCCGGTTCCCAGTAACGATAAGTCGGCTTTGTCAGTCGGGGGATAATTTATCAGATGTAATTCTTTGCCTCTACCCTCGTTGGAACTGATGAAGATAAACGGGTTGTAAGGAGGTACCACCTCTTTCTCACTAGCTCCATCAAGCGTGATGGTTACAGTATATTCTTTCTTTGATTCATCAGTGATATTTTTGAATTTTGTCATGTCGTCATACAACAATATGGTTGGGTGAGACTGTCCAGGCTCTGTTTCTTTTCCTTCCATGTATATAGAACTTGATAAACCACTGGCATCAGGCCCCGTTATTTTTACACTCTTGACATTGCTGTTTGAGAGCTTGTGTAATTGATATCCAAATCCGTTTTGCAGATAACCGCCACAGTGCTGTAAGATAAACTTGTCTTCTATTTCGTAAATGCGATTGTCAAGAGCATTTCGGGTCATCGTACTGGTGTACTTTACCATTACGTCATTCATATCGTAATCACCTAACTTAGGCCATAAGTCTTCAAAAGCCAGTGTACCGGAATAAGAAATTTTATATTGCTCGGGGATTGCTTCGGGGTCTTCAGGCAATGGAGGCAATGTCGGGTCAATAGCATTCTTTTCTGACGTATGAATATAGAAGATGGCATCTGCATAATCGAAGTCAATATTATCTTCGAATCCTACTGCTACAATCTGCCCGGACTTGGAATCACGGAGAGATACAGTTCTTTGTGTATTATTCGTGTTTAGATTCCTGGTGGAGTAGCGTGCCCCCATACCTTTTATGATATCGCCCACTTTGTCTTTATCTGTTTCTGAGGTGAGTTTATTCTTGAATCCCATACCTTGAAGGCACCAGCCAATTGTGACTCCTGCAGGAAATTTGTCTTCGTATTCCTGTGTCTCTTCATTCCAATATTTGAGTTTTATTTCTTCGCCACACACTAATGCTCCTACCCCTAAAGTCTTGTAAACAGGAGAGGTGTTTGGGAATGCAATTATTTGTTTTATATCACTCTTGCTCTGGGGCGGATTGTTGGTCGGATAGGTGTAATATCCAACTGTATTGTACCATGCAGCAGAGCTGTTTATAAATACGAGGCTTACTTCGGTCGGGTTAACAATTGGAATATCTGAAGTCATTTTAATGGAACCATCAAAAAACTCCGGATAATTCTGACTGATGTTCATAACCTTGCTTTTACCGCTCTCATCTTTGACTGTAACCTTTCTGAAAACATACTTGATGTTGTATAGTACGTCTGCCGGAGGTATGTTTATTTTAGGCTCCAGATTGGTTGGTCTTCCGTTGTTATCCCAGTCTGCATCGGGAAGAACATGCCATTCTTTTAGATAGGTATGTTGGTTCACGGTCACTCCTCTGGTTTTTGATGCCGTTTGTGAACGTAAGGCAGTGATATATGCATCTTGATTAAATGAAAGCTGACGACTGTCGTCAATCGTTAGTTTAAGAGGAGATACGGTGGCTAAATAATCCGATGATAACCATACTTCCGAGAGGTCCGCCGGAATATTCATTTCTCCACTGAATTTGCCTTTTTCGTCTGTAACTGCACGGTAGATAGGCTCTATGTCCTTTTGGAACACGCTGCCGTCAGCCGAGTATTCAATGGGATCTTGATCGTAAATGTCAAAAAGGACACGATAATTTTCGCTTTTAAAACAATAATTGATATCCAAAGCAACAGCTTGGGTCATGTTGAAGTCGAAGTATGCTTCTTTTGGCATATGCCTTCTCTCCCAAGATAAGTCACGCTCTTTGTCCATACAACTGATGGAAGCTATGGTAAGCACTCCTATCATTAAATACTTTAATTTTGTTTGCTTCATAAGTTTGTGTATTAAAAGATAAAGAGCAAATATATACATTTAATTATATAATTTGCTCTTTTTCTAGTTTTTTTATTTCTTTTTTGCGAATCGTCCTTTTTTTGTGGTCGCTGGTCCTTTCTCATCTTGTAATTTGATGAGTTCCAAACAGCTAGCCAAACTCAAATCCTGCGGGACGATATCTTTAGGAATTTTATAATTGGAACCCTTATAGGTAATATAAGGTCCGTAACGTCCGTTCAGAATCTCAAGTTCCGGCTCCTCTTCAAACTTCTTGATGTGGCGTTCCGTTTCTTTCTGGCGTTTCTCCAGAATCAGCTGTTCTGCCTCTTCCAAAGTAATTTCCATCGGATCAAGTGTTTTCGGGAGCGATACATATACCTTATTGTGCAGGACATACGGACCGAAACGGCCTACGCCTACACTGACTGATTTTCCTTCATATTCGCCCAGTGTACGAGGTAATTTGAATAATTCCAGTGCTTCTTCCAAAGTGATGGTTTCCATGGATTGACCTTTCTTCATTTGTGCGAAGCGTGGTTTTTCTTCATCTTCTACAGTACCAATCTGTACAACAGGACCGAAGCGACCAATCTTAACAGAAACAGTCTTGCCTGTTCCCGGTTCTTCTCCCAGAATACGTTCGCCTACTTTATGTTCCGTCTTGATAGCCAATGTGTTTTCTACAGACGGATGGAACTTATCATAGAAATTCTTCATGATAGAAGTCCATTTCACTTCTCCTTCTGCAATCTCGTCAAATTCCTTTTCTACACTGGCGGTAAAGTTGAAATCCAGAATGTCTGGGAAATATTCGGTAAGGAAATCATTTACCACAGTGCCGGTATCCGTTGGGAACAACTTCGCCTTTTCTGCACCGGTAATTTCAGTATGGTTTTCATCCTTAATCTGACAATCTTTCAATGTCATGACATTAAACTGCCGTTCTTCCCCGTCTTTATTACCTTTCTCCACATATTCGCGTTGTTGGATGGTAGAGATAGTAGGTGCATACGTAGACGGACGTCCGATACCCAGTTCTTCCAATTTGCGTACAAGACTTGCTTCCGTATAGCGTGGAGGACGTTGGGTGAAACGTTCGGTTGCGATAATAGGCCCATGTTCCAACTTTTGGCCTTTTTTCAGAGGAGGAAGCAGGTGACTCTCATCTTCTTGTTCGTTGTCATCATCATAAGATTCACGGTATACGCGCAAGAATCCGTCGAACTTAATCACTTCGCCGATGGCTGTAAATACATCGCTGCTGCCACTTATTGTTATGGTAGCAGTTGTCTTTTCCAGTTCCGCATCTGCCATTTGTGAGGCAATGGTGCGTTTCCATATCAAGTCGTACAGTTTCTTTTCCTGTGCTGTTCCTTCAACGGACTGGTTTTCCATATAGGTAGGACGGATAGCCTCATGCGCTTCTTGTGCACCCTTAGTCTTTGTTTCGAAATGACGGGGGTGTACGTAGCGGTCACCCATCATTTTGATGATAGCGTCTTTACTGCCTGTTGTCGCAAATTCCGAGAGGTTGACAGAGTCCGTACGCATATAAGTGATGAATCCCGATTCGTATAAGCGTTGCGCGAGCATCATGGTCTGCGCTACGGTATATCCCAGTTTGCGTGCGGCTTCCTGCTGCAACGTAGATGTTGTGAATGGAGCAGGAGGCGTTTTCTTGACCGGACGGGTAGTAATATCGTCAATAGCAAAGCTTGCTCCCTGACATGCGTTGAGGAAAGCTTTTGCTTCTTCTTTTGTTTTAATACGGCGAGCCAGTTCAGCTTTCATTTCCACCAGCTTTCCATCCGCGTCCGGGACGAGGAATACGGCGGTGACGCGATAAGCAGCTTCCGTTTTGAAGGCATGTATTTCACGTTCACGTTCAACGATCAGGCGGACGGCAACAGACTGAACACGTCCGGCAGAGAGTGCCGGTTTCACTTTTCTCCAAAGTACGGGAGAGAGTTCGAAACCTACGATACGGTCCAGAATCCGTCGTGCTTGCTGTGCATTTACGAGGTTGAGGTCAATGTCGCGTGGTTGTTCAATAGCTTTTAAGATAGCGCTCTTCGTAATTTCATGAAATACGATTCGTTTTGTGTTTTCCGGTTTTAGTTTTAAGACCTCATACAGATGCCAGGCAATCGCCTCTCCCTCGCGGTCCTCATCGGATGCGAGCCATACGGTTTCTGCCTCTTTAGCTTCTGTCTTTAGTGTGCTAACCAGCGCCTTTTTGTCTGCCGGGATTTCGTAGCTGGGTTCAAAATCATTATTTACGTCGATACTGAAATCTTTTTTCTTCAGATCGCGTATGTGTCCGTAACTAGAAAGGACTTTGAAATCTTTCCCCAGAAACTTTTCAATCGTTTTTGCTTTTGCCGGAGACTCGACAATGACAAGGTTTTTCTGCATAATTCTTTCTTTTATAATGGCTTGTACCACAATATTCGGGGACAAAAGTAAAAAAAAAGATTCTCCCTACCTTATATTATAAGGAGAATTTAATAAAATCTTAAGATTTACATTTTATTGCAGGAAATAAAATATCAATTGGTATAGGTTAGTTTCTCTATATTCTACGTACATTTGTCTCATTAGTAAGTTAGTTTTCGTTTGACTTAAGTTGAACTATCGCTTGACTTAACTAAAACTATCGCTTGACTTAAGTCGAACGAAAATTCAATAGCATGATAAATAATTAATATATAGGAAAGTGGAGTTTAATCTTTCCTAATGAAATACTAATAAATAATGAGTGTAAATTATGATCTTTATGAGACTCCCGATCTCACAAAAAGTGGGGAAGAACAACCTTTGCATGCACGTGTCGTACTGAAGGGCAGTTATACAGCCGAAGAATTTGTAGAACAAGTGACTGCATTTCAGCATATGCCTCATGCGCAAGTGGTAGGTGTCATAGAAGCTATCTCGAAAGAACTAAGACATTTGCTTTTGAAGGGATTTTCCGTTGAATTGGGTGATATTGGCTATTTTACTCTTTCTTTGAATGTGAACAAAGAAGTGACTGATTCAAAAGACTTGCGTTCACCGTCAGTATCTCTTAAAGATATTAATTTGAGAATCAACCGTCAGTTTAAGAAAGATATTGAGACTGAATTGGTATTACAACGTTATCATTCGCCTTTTCGTGTGAAGAATCCATTAGCAGAAGAAAAATGCTTGCAGCGATTAAATAAATTCTTGGAAAAGAATCCATGTATTAATCGGCAGGATTATGCCTTACTTGTTGGAAAGACAAAAACACAGGCATTGCAGGATATTAATGCATTTATTGAAAAAGGGATTTTAAAAAAGTATGGAGCGGGACGATCGGTAGTCTATATAAAGGTAGGATGAGTCATTTTATCGGATATATATACTTGATATTAAACATTTTCTGCTTACCTTTGTTTGCATGAAAAAAGAAAACGGGAAAGGAGACGAACCTATGGCCAGTAATTATATTCGTTTCGATTGGGCTATGAAACGCTTATTGCGTAATAAAGCCAATTTTGCAGTTCTTGAAGGCTTTCTGACTACTCTTCTCAATGAAAAGATTGTCATTCAGAAATTGTTGGAAAGTGAAGGAAATCAAGAAGATGAGTTTGATAAGTATAATCGTGTTGATATGCTTGCGGAGAACTCTAAAGGAGAACTTATTCTGATTGAAGTTCAGAATAATAATGAGTATGCTTATTTCCAACGTATGTTGTTTGGTACTTCTAAATTGGTGACCGAGTACATCAATCGTGGAGAAGGTTATGATAAAGTACGTAAAGTGTATAGCGTCAATATTGTCTATTTTTCATTAGGCAATGGAAAGGATATAGTATATCATGGTAAAACGGAGTTCAGAGGGATTCATCAGAATGATGTGCTGGAGTTAACTCCATTTCAGAAACAGACGTTTAAGGTTGATGCTGTCAGTCAGCTTTATCCTGAATATTATATATTAAAGGTGAATGACTTTAATCAGGTTGCCAAGAGTCCGTTGGAAGAATGGATTTGTTATCTGAATACAGGTGATATACCAGATAGTGCTACTGCTCCCGGTTTGACGGAGGCCCGTGAACGATTGAAACTCGATAAAATGACGAAAACTGAACTTGAAGCATATTATCGTCATTTGGATAATATTGTAATATTGAAAGATAATATATTGACAGAACGTGCAGAGGGGCGCGCGGAAGGTCGCGCAGAAGGACGTGCGGAAGAAAAAAGAGAAACAGCACGTAATATGAAGGCTTTGAATATTCCTATTAATACTATTTCACAGATAACAGGTCTGTCGGCAGAAGAAATACAAGGTTTGTAAATCTATTGGTGACGGATTTGTAGTGAAGACAACAAAATAATTGAAGTTTAAGTTTTTGAGAAGGGGCGTTATCCGGAAATGGAAACGCCCCTTTCATTAATTTAGAATCGGAAACTCAATCCTCCTAAGAAATTGAATCCTTCCGTAGGATAACCTAAATAATATTGATATTTCTTGTTCAGCAGGTTATGTATTTGGGCATAGACAGATACTCCTTTGAATACATTATAGCTGGCTCCGATATGCAAATCATTCACTGCAGTCATTTTTGCATACTCTTTCACTTCTTTCCGGTTGATGTAATCATAACCTAGATTTATGTTAAAAGCAGAGATCGGATGAATACGTACATTGAAAGACATTTCACTGACCGGTTTCACAGCCAACAGATATTCCTCTGTTTTGCTGTCCCAATTACGGTAAGTATATTTAGCTGATATTCCAAGGATATCTTTGTAATCGTAACTGATTTCACCTCCAAGGTAAAGATTGTCTGTATTGTCTTGAGCAAAAGAAAGATAAGAATCTGAATGAATATTACTTGGGTCAAAACCTAAATAAGATAAGTCGTTCTTTAGATTCTGATAACCACCGAACACGTTGAACCAAAGTCCCGGATAAGGGCTTGTTTTGAATCCGATACTACCGTTGATTTGCTCGTAAGTATCATAAGGACGTTGTACGTATCCCAAAGTAGCAGTGGTATTTGCCTCCGGCAGTTCACCGTAAGGACAGATACTTTCTAATCTGCGGAAATCATTCAATTGCTTACCGCCGGTTGCTTTTGCATAAACAATGTAGCTATCAGAAAAAATATACTGTGCAGTGATATCGGGTGAAATACGGAAAGACTTATCAAATCCGAAAGATAAATCTACATTGGCTCCGATATGCAATTTCCAGTCATCATTATCCAGTTCATAATATGGATTTAAAAGAAGCGTTGTGTAGTTTTTGAAGTATTCATCTCCGGTGGAAACATTCTTTGTATATCCGTTGTAGAGAAGATTGTTCATTTCCAAAGCGATAGTTATTAATTGTTGGTCGCCGATAGCTCCCGTGACATCGCCTTTGGTACGTATGATTGTTTCCTTGATACCTGTATTGGCTTCAGATTCATTGAACATGTTATGCTGACGTTCATACATCAACAGATTTGTTTCTGCGTTGAAACGCAGTGGTGCAGTCTCATCAGTGAAATGAATGCCCGCATGGAAGTCACCGGATGTGAATTTCTGCTTGCTGTTTACGCTTTCCGGTTGGAAGTTGAAGTTGCTCAATCCGAAGTTTCCGGCAATATTTAAGTCCAGTTTATTAAATTGGTGTGTGTAATCTACATTTGCGCGTGTGCGATAATAAAATGCATTCCATTTTTCTCCATCTGTGAAGGGAAGAGTTAACTTACCATCCATTCCATCCATTTGGAAACGTACATTCAATTTGTCTTTCTGCGACAGACGGAATAGATAATTGGCAAGAATATCCAAATTGCCATAATTACCATATCCGGCACGTACATATCCCGGGGTAGTGCCGGGTTGAACTTCTTTTCCGGTATAGGGGCGCATCAGGCCTGCCGGAACGGAAGTGGCCGGAAAGAATGTTGTAGCATACTCTACTTCTTTCTTGCTCACTGTCGGTTCTTCTACTTTAGGCAGGACGTTTACTTTCGAGGCGTCCATAATGTCCGGGTTATATTCTTGTTCCACAACGACCGTGCGGGTCATTGTGGTATCCTTCGGTTGGGTGGTTTGGGCTTGAAGGCAGGATGGCATTGAGATTGCCAATGCGAGTCCTCCTATTATATAATGAGATCGTTTCATACTTTTCTATTTTTTTATTCTCAATTCTCAACTTTCAATTTACTAAGTCTGCTTTCAATCATGCTTTCAATATCATCATTCCCTTGATAATTCTGTTGCAGACTTAGCAGATATTGGCGTGCGTCCAGATCTTTACCCGTAGCATGATAGACGTCGGATAGAAGGACAAAACTACGTGCTAGCCAATAAGCATGTGGCGTACTCTGTTCTATATAGTTGAGCAACTCTTTCTCTGCAGCGGCATATTCTTTTGCGTCGTAGAGGGATTGTGCAACCTGATATTTAGCTTCGGCACCGTAAGGGTTACGTGTGTCTTTGGCCAGTTCACGATAGTCTTCCATTGCTTTCTTGCCAGCCTTTTGCTTGGTGTAGGCTTTAGCACGGTAATAAAGAGCTTCATTTCTTAGCTCCGGACTAAGTTTGGCTTCTGCAAGCAGGTCGGTAGCTGCATGGATGGTTTCTATGTCATCTCGCAATAGGAAGGCGCAACGCAGAATACCCGTTTCAGCAAGTTGGCGGCGCTCTACGTTGGTTGCTTTTTCTTTCAGCATTTTGTAGCTAGCTAATGCTTCAGCCATATTTTGCTGGTTGAATTGCACTTCAGCACGCAAGATCAGTGCTTCTTCTGCAAACGGATTGTTTGGATATTCCAACAACTTACCGGAATGGAGAAGAATCATATCATAATTCTTCTGCTCGTTTCCGATCAGGCAGAGATAATAATGTGCGTTCAGGCTGAAGGCTCCTTCCGGGAAAGTTTGCAGGTATTTGTTGAGGCTTGTTTTGGCTTCTTCCATTCTGCCTCGTGCATAAATCTTTTCTGCGGCGGCATACGTAAGCGAGTCTTGTTCGTTAGCATCGAAACGGATGTGTCCTGGCATGGCATTTGCTAAAGCAGCAAATTCGTCGATGCGGTTGAGATCCACATAAATAGATTTCAAATCACGCATGGCAAGGCGGGCTTCTTCACTGCCCGGATATTTTTCGATAACCTGTTTGTAGGCTTCGATTGCTTGGTTGTAATCTCCTTTTTGGTAATATAATAATCCGATTTCGGCGGCAGCTTTCCTGCTGACCGGACTTTCAGGATATTTAGTAAGCAATTCTTTGAAAGAAGTAATGGCTTGATTGTTGTTGTCCATCAAAACATAGGAACGCCCTTTCTCGTAAATAGCGTTTACGGCATAAGGAGAAGCAGGGTACTTTCCTACCAGACGGTTCAGCAAGGTAATCTTACCGGTATAGTCTTTCTGCAGACCGGATACAAGAGCCAGCTGATAGAAAGAATAGTCTCCGGAAGAAGTATTCATCTGTTCGGCTTGCGAATAATACTGTTTGGCTTCTTCAAAGTTACGTACATGCAGGTGGCAGTCACCAATACGATTGTATGCATCGGCAAGTGCGGTTGCATTTTCACCTTTCTCCAGTTGAATGTATTTTTGGAAGTAATTGCTTGCTAGCGTATAGTCTTTCCGGTGGAAAGCGATATATCCTAAGTTATAATTGGCAAGCGCATACATTTCGTTATTGGGTTGGGTGGTGAGTTGCAGATAAGCATTAAAATCACGCGCGGCTTCTACCATTCGGTTTAGACGGTAATAGGATTCTCCGCACCAATAGTAAGCGTCTGCCTTGGTCTGACGATTGTATTGTCCGATGGCAATGGATTGGTTCAGATATTTCAGAGCTTGTTCGAAGTCGGCGTTAGCGAAAGATTGAGTTCCTAATTGGAACAGTATCTTTTGTTTGGCTTCCAATATTTGCGCGCTTGGTTTGGCAATCCGGTCGATTGATTTCAAAGCTGCATCGTAGCTACGTGTATTCATGTAAACTTCTACCAGGTAGCTGCTGACTTTTTCAGCGTAAGGAGAAGTCGGAAATTCATTCAGGAATTTCTCGAAGGCAGTAACAGATTCACCGAAAGCGGAGAAAGAAGTCTCGTGCAGGCAAAGAGCGTAATTGTAAGCTGCCTGTTCCTTGATTTGCATATTAGCATTGGAGGCGGCTGCCTGTTCAAAAGCCATGCGTGCTTTGTTTTTCTCTGCCAGTTGCAGATAAGAGAGTCCCATGTGGAGATATGCATTTTGGGTAAGGGCATCGTTGTCAGTTGTCACCTTACCTAATGTTTCGGCTGCTTTGGAGTAGACTTTTGTTTGGTAGTAGGAGAGTCCTAGCATATAAAGGGCATCCCGGCGGGGAGCCGAGTGATCCTTATTCAAGTAATTGTTGAATGCTTCTACGGCTTGGTGATATTGTCCGAAATGGTAATAGACATCTCCCTGAATACGGTACATTTCTGCTGCGTATTCATTATTCGGATAGGCTGACAGATAGTTTTGGGCTACAATCTGTGCTTTATCGTAGTTTTTAAGCTGCACATAAATTTCGGCTATGTAATAAGGGACGAGTGCTTTGTACTTCGAGTCGTCCTGTAAGGGAAGGAAACCTTTCAATGCTTCACTATAGCGTTTTTGTGTATAGCGGATGTAGGAAAGATAGTAATCACAATCTTTGGCGTATTTGGGGCTGTTGGCACGCAAAGTTTCAAACCAGATGGCTGCTTCTCGTAGGTTATCGGTTTTCAGATAACAGGTAGCCAGTTGGTAGGTGCAGTCGTCCCGTTCTTCATTACCTAACAAATCGAGGTCGGCAGAGTTGAAGAGTGCCAGTGCTTCATCATATTTTTCTTCGTAGAAATAGCAGGAGGCTAACAGCGCATAAATGCGGTTAGCGTATGGAGTATCAGGATAACGGTCGAGATATTTGCGGAGGAGTTCGATGCGGTTTTTGTCTCTCAGTTCGTAAGCCGAACTGACTAGCATATACTCTGCGTCCTGAAGAAGGCTGGCTGCAGGCTTTTGTTTTACAAATGCTTTCAATGCCGGCAGAGCAGCTGCATAATTCTTTTCCTGGAAAAGTTCTTTCCCTTCTTTATAAAGGTTGTCAGTCGAAGTGAACTTGTCACCTGTCTGGGCAAATCCTATAATGGGCGTGCAGCAGATGGCGGCACAAATGAGTCTAGTAATTTCTTTTTTCATAATCGGGTGTTTATGCAAAAGTACTATATATCTTTCAATGACGTATTTTAATAGCTATTAATTTAAAGCTCATTAAAATATAAGACAGAATGAAAGGGGAAATGTTTCTGTAATTTGTTATATTTTAACGAATTATCTGCCAGATAAAAACTTTTTAAGTCCTCGGCGAATAGAATCCAGTCCAAAATCTTCCGGATTAATTTCGGAGAGAGGCAGGAAGAAAGAATCTGCTACATCATCCATTGCCGAAAAATGGCTCATGTCTTCTACGGTGCAGAGAAAAAACATATCAAGCGTGTGTACAGGAAAACCTGAATAGACATAAATATTGGGAAGTGAAAACTGGTAAATAGCTTTTTTTACCTTCAATCCGGTTTCTTCCAGCACTTCACGGGCTACGCCTTCTTCACCTGTCTCGTTCATATCGATAAATCCTCCGGGAAGGTCGAGAGTTCCCTTTGCCGGCTCTTTAGCACGCTGGCAAACAAGCAATTCGTTTTTCTCATTTAAGATGAGTGCTACGGTGGCGGCGGAAGGGTTAAAGTAATAGACGAAGCCGCAATCTGTACATTTTTTGGACTTTTCGTTATTTACTTCGAAATGCGGAGAACCACATTCGGGACAATATAGGAATTGAGCTAGAGGATGTTTCATAATCGTATATACTTCCAGTTTTTTTGTTTATGCACGCAAAGGTATAAAATGCTTTTATTAATTTCATCTATCACAGCATAGAAATATTCGATTGGACTTTTTTTGAAAAGGCGGGGTTTCTGCCTTTATCTTTGCATCAGAAACAAAAAACAAAAGATTGTTTCTGATGTTATAAGTCAAACCAATTAATAACAATAAAAGCAATAAAGATTATGGAACCAATTTTAAATTCTCAACTTCCTGAATTCAGCGTTCAGGCTTTTCACAACGGAGCTTTCAAGACTGTAACCAACAATGACCTGAAAGGTAAATGGGCGATTCTTTTCTTCTATCCTGCCGACTTTACTTTCGTATGTCCTACTGAATTGGTGGATATGGCTGAAAAGTACGATCAGTTCAAGGCGATGGGTGTAGAAATCTATTCGGTAAGTACTGACTCTCATTTCGTGCACAAAGCTTGGCATGATGCTTCTGAAAGTATTCGCAAGATTCAATACCCGATGTTGGCAGACCCGACTGGCGCTTTGAGCCGTGCACTGGGTGTATATATCGAAGAAGAAGGTATGGCTTATCGCGGTACATTTGTTGTCAATCCGGAAGGAAAGATTAAAGTGGTGGAACTGAATGATAACAATATTGGCCGTGATGCAAGTGAATTGCTTCGTAAGGTGGAAGCTGCACAGTTTGTAGCCAGCCATGACGGAGAAGTTTGCCCGGCTAAATGGAAGAAGGGTGAGTCTACCTTGAAGCCAAGCATCGACCTGGTAGGTAAGATTTGATAGATCTTGATAATGGTGATTATGGGAGGCCGGTAACGGGAGACGCTGCCGGCCTTTCTTTTAAAAAAATGAAAGGAAAAAAGGTATGTTAGAATCTGCATTAAAAGAACAACTAAAGGGTATTTTTGCTGGGCTGGAGGCAAATTTTACTTTTGATATATCCGTATCATCCAGCCACGAAAACAAAACAGAATTATTGGAGCTGCTGGGAGATGTAGCGGATTGTTCCGATCATATCACTTGCTCGGTGAATGAGGGAGAAGCATTGAAGTTTACTTTATTAAGGAATGGTGATCGTACCGGAATCACATTCCGGGGTATTCCTAATGGACATGAGTTCACGTCATTGCTTTTGGCTATCCTGAATCTGGACGGCAAAGGAAAGAACTTTCCTGATGAGGCTGTTTGCAACCGTGTGAAAGCACTGAAAGGTCCGATACATCTGACCACTTATGTTTCGTTGACTTGTACGAACTGTCCTGACGTAGTGCAGGCTCTGAATGCAATGGTCACTTTGAATCCTGCTATTACTCATGAAATGGTAGACGGCGCGCTTTATCAGGACGAAGTAGATGCACTGAAAATACAAGGAGTACCTTCTGTCTTTGCAGATGGAAAAATGCTTCATGTAGGCCGTGGTGAATTTGGCGAATTGCTTGCCAAGTTGGAAGAACAATATGGTATTGACGAAACCAAAGCGAATGCAGAGGTGAAAGAGTATGATGTGATTGTAGCCGGTGGAGGACCTGCAGGAGTATCGGCAGCTATTTATTCTGCCCGTAAAGGACTCCGTGTAGCTATCGTGGCCGAGCGTATTGGCGGACAGGTGAAAGAAACGGTAGGTATTGAGAATTTAATCTCTGTTCCGGAAACGACAGGAAATGAACTTGCCGATAATCTGAAAACACATCTCTTACGTTACCCGGTGGATTTACTGGAGCATCGTAAAGTAGAAAAAGTAGAAGTGGTTGGAAAACAGAAGCAGATCACTACCTCTGTTGGTGAGAAATTCCTGGCTCCGGCACTGATTATTGCAACCGGTGCAAGCTGGCGTAAACTGAATGTTCCGGGAGAAGCGGAGTATATCGGTCGTGGTGTTGCTTTCTGCCCTCATTGTGATGGCCCGTTCTATAAAGGAAAACATGTAGCAGTAGTAGGTGGAGGAAATTCCGGCATTGAGGCAGCCATTGACTTGGCTGGTATCTGCTCCAAAGTGACTGTTTTTGAATTTATGGATGAGCTGAAAGCGGACAGTGTACTTCAAGATCGACTTAAATCATTGCCGAACGTGGAAGTGTTTGTAAGTTCACAGACCACGGAAGTGATAGGAAATGGTGATAAACTGACTGCCCTGCGCATCAAAGATCGTAAAACGGAAGAAGAACGTTTGGTTGAGTTGGATGGTGTATTTGTACAGATCGGGCTTTCTGCGAATAGCAGTGTATTCCGCGACATAGTGGAAACCAACCGTTCGGGCGAAATCATGATTGATGCACATTGCCGTACGAATGTGACGGGTATCTATGCAGCTGGAGATGTTTCTACGGTTCCTTATAAGCAAATCATTATCTCTATGGGCGAAGGAGCGAAAGCTGCGCTTTCTGCATTTGACGATAGAGTGAGAGGGATTATCTGATTGATGTATTCAGATATAAAAAGCACATAAACAAAACATTAGCAAGAGGAGAAATGACTCCTCTAAAAATACCCCCGTTACAGATTTGTAGCGAGGGCTATTTTATATTTAGAGAGTATGACCTTCATCAACTGCTCTATCCTGCGCATGGAGACAAATGTTCATGAATATCCGAGAAAGTGAAATGAACGTTGTTCTCATGGTATGTAATTGGGGGATTTTAAGAAATGTGTGCTAAGTTCATTTATTTAGTCATGATATGTATATCTGACGAAATCAAACAATCCGGAATTTTCCTGCTGTGCCGGTTGGTCTCCAATAAATTTAAGATTCTCTACACTGCAAAAAATATGGAATGCAATGTCTTTCCCAAATTCCAGTTGAAGTTCATGTTTGGGCTCGTTGTCTATTAACCAGGTGATGTAATAGTTCCCATTTTTTAATGTCAGATCAATTTCGAACAGATGCCATCCGGTCTTGATTACTACAGGAACGGAAGAAAAAGGATATGCCTGCGATGTCATATAAGCAATCATTTCGTTCGGAGCTGCATTTAACTCCTTGCGAACTGTATCTTTACCATATCCGACTTCGAAATCCAATTCATGTTGGTCGTCATGGTATATCCACGAACCCACGCTACATTGATCTCCTATTCCCATTTGCGGGATATGAGTACGCCAGGTATATCTTCCTGTTGTATAAATCCGTTCTACAGTGTGAACCTTTTTCCGATCCACCGAGTTAGCCCGTGTAAAGATCCGTAAGTAACCATTCTCTAATATGCATTGATTATCCGGGTTGTTATCCTGATGTCCGTATTTCCATCCATCCAGATTGTTGAAGTTCCATTCTTTGTTTGGCGGATTTTTAGTACTGATGTCATTGGTCTGTTGCTGTGCAAAGCAAATGCCGCAAATGCATATTAGTAACAGAGTTAAATAGTCGTCCCTTAAAAAGTACTCATCTGCGGGATATTGCAAGAAAACAGTGTCCCGCAGATTTTTTCAACAAGTAGCCAAAGAACCCTCATGGCTCTTTTGAAGTTGTACGCTGCTGCGGCTAAGAGCAGATTGACAACATCCCCGAACACACCTTTATAAAAGTTGCGTCCTAAACGAAAGTCTGATTTCAAATGCCCGATAGTCGGCT
>NZ_GG774796.1:289316-294753 GCF_000163675.1 Bacteroides sp. D22
CCGGACGACCGTTGACGGCACAGTATAGCGGGGAGAAAGCTTCTTCAAAACGGCGCCAGTCTATCTTATTGGCAAGCAGGTATAAGGGATGCCTGGGATTCAGCTGGTCTGTCAAAGAGCTGAACAAGGAGGGCTGAGGGGTGGTCTTGTTTATCATAATAATCTGCAAGTTTTCAACCATAAAGATACAAAAACTTGCAGATATATCAAAGCAATTTATATATTAATATGTTGATTATTAGGCGTAAAAGCACATTCTAAGGGGCGACTAAATAGTAGTTTCTCATAATAATTGAATTTAAGTGTATTCGTTTTCTATCAATTGCTTGCTGCAAAAGTAGTCGAATACCTTATTCTACTCATCAGATTTTAGTCATTTCAAATCATGAAACGTCCAAATCTGCACTGGAAATCTTAATCGCTCTGTTCCGGGAAGTATAATTTCTATATAAATGATAAACTAAAGTGCTGAATCTATTCTGATTGTTGTTGGGTGCAACCGTGTTGTGCTCTGAATTGAGAAGGAGTCATTCCTTTCATTTCTTTAAATAACGTACTGAAATATCGTTGATAAGTGAAACCTACCTGCTCTGATATTTCAGTAATGCTCATGTCAGACTGAGTTAAAAGAATGATTGCTTTGTCGATTCTTCTACGATTGATATAATCGTTTGCTCCCATGCCGGTCAGTTCCTTGATCTTATTATATAAGGATGTCCGGCTCATAGCCATTTGAGCAGTCAGGAATTTTACGTCCAGATCTGGTTGAGACAGATTCTGATCGATCATTTCATTCAATTTAATCATAAATTGTTCATCCGCATTGCTGAAAGTAGCCTCTTGCGGAGACAGAATGAATTGATTGCCCCTGTATCTGGATTTAATATATTCACGATTTCTCATCTGGTTCTGGATCACGCTAAGGAGCATTTCCATTTCAAATGGTTTGGGCAAATAGGCATCGGCTCCTAATTTGTATCCTAACATCTGGCTTTCAGAATCGGCTCTGGCGGTAAGTAGAATAACAGGGATATGGCTAATATTCAGATTCTCTTTAATTTCCTTGCATAGCTGATAGCCATTCATTTGTGGCATCATTACATCACTTACTATAATGTCCGGTTGCTGTTGCTTAATAACTTCCAACGCTACCAATCCATTTTCTGCCTGATAGATCTTCTTGAACTTATCCTTAAGAGCATTTTTTAAGAATTCTCTTAAGTCCTGTTTATCTTCTACAATCAACAGTGAATATCCTTGTAGAGAGAAAGAACCGGATTCTATTTTCTCTTCTTCCTCCGGAGAACTTAAAAGTTCGTTGAGGTAGGAATGTTGAGGACATGATACTTCTTGTTCTTGTAGATTAGCCGGTATTTCATAAAAGAATGTGGCCCCTCTGTCTTTATTATTGAAAGCGCCCATCCTGCCTCCATGTAAGTCAATCAACATTTTAGCATAAGATAAACCGATACCACTTCCTCCCTCATTATGTTTGCCTTGGTAGAAACGGGTAAAGAGCTTCTTTATATCTACATTATCCAATCCAATTCCCTGGTCTTGTACGTGTATTTGTATACTTTCATTTGTACGGATGGTTTTTATAACAATACGAGTCTGATTAGGACTATATTTCAAAGCATTCATAATCAGATTGGAAAGAACAACTTTGCATTTAGTGTCATCATACGCGATAGATTGTATACTGTCGTCAAAGTCGTATGTAATTTCAATTTCTTTGGCTTTAGATGCAGTTTGAAATGTTTCTGCCACTTCCTGTATCCACTTGTGTAAAGGATGCGAAGAGATGTGTAGCACTTCCTGTCCTACCTCCATTTTGCGTGCATCAAGCACAATGTTGATAATATCTTTCATCTGATTCGCCTGTTTGAATGCCCCCTGTAGATATTCCGGTAGCTCGTCTTGCTTCACCTCTTTATTGAGAATTCGTTTCAGGGAAGCATAGATGAGTGTCAAAGGGGTGCGTAGCTCATGGCTGATATTGATTAAGAAGCGTATTTTCTCTTCATATATCTTCTTCTCATGTTCCCGCATCTCACGTTTCAGCCGATTTTCTTTTTTTCTTATCAAACTAAAGAAGACCATTCCTGCCACTAGAAATGCAAAGAAAATGCATAGTATAATAAACCAGGTAGATTTCCACCAAGGAGGTGAGACTATAATAGTTAAGATCTCTGTCGGCTGGCTCCATTCACCGTTGGAGGTGTCGCAGGATACGCTGATGGTATATTCTCCTGATGCTAATGTACCCAATTCGAGTGTCTGGAGATAACTCTCGATCACCATTTTGTCTTTTCCTGTGATGACATATCGGAAAAGGTGTTTTCGGAAGGAGTTCTTTTCGTCAGCAATCACTTTAATGTTGAACGATGAATGATTCCAGGGAATCGAAATACAGTTATTATTAACCTGTTTCAGAGTTGATTTACCATTCAGTTTTACTTCAAGTAGCTTGAGAATAGGAGACGAATTGCTTTCGAAAATAATATCCGTATTAATGCGTACCAGTCCCATAGTACCTCCCATATACAGATTGGGAGTACGAAGAGCAGGAATAGGGGTAAATATCAATTCGTTGGAAGGAACTCCATCGGATTCGTCCAGGATAACAAAACGTTTTTCGTTGATAATATACGCAAAGAACATGTTCTGTGCTCCTATCCAGACTTTTCCTTTTTTATCATAGGCAAGGCTGGATACACTGTTGAACAAGTTGGTATGTATTTTTTCTGTTTTTCCAGTCTGTTTATTATAGAAGAGCAGTCCGAAATTACTTCCTATCCAAAAGTTACCTTTATCATCCCGGCAGGCCAATGTGAAATCATCTCCCTCTTTCATATTGACTAATGAAGACAGTTCGTTGGTTTTGAAGTTTAGTTTAAACAGGTTATTGGTTCCCATTAGATACAGATGCGTATCGTCGGAATAAATTGCCTGCATAGCTATTTGGCGTTGAATGTCTATTTGGGGTGCGTAGAGAATAGATGTTTGCCGGGTATGCTTGTTGTAGATATAGACTTTTGCTCCTAATATGTAAATATTATCTTTTGTAGCATATAGATTTACCAAATCACCGGATGAAAATTCTCTTTTCGAAATAGAGTCATTGATAATGGGAAAAGGTTGCATCTGTGCGGTTCTCTTATTAAAGGTAAATACCCCTTTATTAAAACATGATAATAAGAGCTCATTTTCAGAAAAATTTGTGATAGAGGTAACTTTCTCCCCGTATGTAGTAGGGTAATGATGAAATGTATTCGTTTTTTGGTCAAATGAGTTGATACCTCCTCCGTCTGTTCCAATCCAGAGCAATGTATCCTTATCTTCAAAGATGCTAACCACGGTACGTTCGCTAATTCCATTGGGATTGTTCAGTGGAACATCTTTATAGGTTTTGATGAACACTTTCTTAATGGCGAATAATCCTCCGTGTATACTGCCTATCCATATATTGTCCATCTGATCTTTATAAAGCCGGTAGATAGAGTTATTCGGCAAGGATTGTTCATCATCGGAAATATGTTTAAGATGAGAGAATTTCATAGTCTGGAAGTCAAGTATGTTGATACCTCCTCCGTCAGTAGCTATCCAAAGTTGGTTGTCTTTTTCAAGAAAATCAAAAATGATATCGTTGTTGAGCCCGGAATTTTTGGTGGATAAACTGAAAAGCCTTTTCCCCTCTTTCGAGTAGCAGGCTATTCCTTTGCCATAGAATGATACCCAAAGCCGGTTTTGAGAGTCAACAAATATGGTGTTTATCTCGCGCTCTTTTACAAATGGACATCGATACATTTTCTTTTTTGTCAAGTCGTACATCCAAAGCCCGTCTTTTTTACTGCTGGTTATCAGCACATCGGGACTCCACTGAAAGATGCGATTGATACATTTTAACTTGTCTCCATCAATGTCGGGGAAGATCGTCGTAATACTTTTATCCATTAGATTGTATTGGTATAAAGTTTCTTCTCCTCCAAACAGGAAATTGTCACCTATTTGAAGATAAGACCAAGCGTTAAATGGCTTCCCGTTATATTTCAATGGCTGAAATTGATTTTCTGCTTTATTGTAGATGGCAATTCCTTTATTGGTAGAAACGTATAAATCGCCTAAACGATCCTCTGTAATAAAACGAATGAAATTGTCGGGCAATGAGTTTGGCTGCTCCCGGTCATGAAAATAACTTTTCAGTTCAGATTGGTCATAACTATTTAACCCCCATTTGGTACCTATCCATATGACTCCTAAATGATCTCTGTAAATGCACTGCACTCTTGATTGTGACAATCCCTGTTCCAAAGAAATTTGTCTGAAGTAGTAGTCTTGTTGTTCAGCCTTTGTAGAAAGAACAAAGAATAATATCCAGATTAGAAAAGAATACCTCTTTAGTACGTGTGCTTTTGACATAGTTATGTTCTTTTGATAGAGCAAATATAAAAGAAGTTATGAAACTGTACAATAGATTTCATCTTCTTTTGTCCACAAAGCTCATTAGATAGCTCGAAAGGATATTCAGAATACTCCTTTTGAACAGTAGCGGACTAATTATGGATGTTATTTGATCTCTATTTCCACGCTTTGCACCTATATTTGCATAGTTGACACTAAATACGGAATAGTATTAAACCTTAAAAAAAAGACTATTTACTATGAATACATCCTAAAACTGTAGAATGAAGAGGTGGCGGAGTAATGTTGGGAACATTTTGAATGCCTTGACTTGTATCTAAAATTCCTAAAAATCTAATATTATTATATTCTAACTAAATGAAAAGTATATGGATAATCTAAGAAAAACGCTTGGCTGCTTGCTACTATTTCTTTTTGCAGCAGTTACATCTACTTATGCACAGGTTGCAAAGCAGTATTCGGGTACTGTTATGGATGCCGACAGCAATGAACCTATCATCGGTGTCAACGTAACTCTTAAAGATGCACAAACTGGTACCGTAACGGATATTTCCGGAAAGTTCTCGATTAGTGCTCCTGTTGGCTCTACACTATCATTCTCTTATATCGGATACGTGACTAAAGAGGTTAAACTGGGAACGAATACCAGTTTGAAGATTACAATGCAGGAGGATCAGAACCAATTGAGTGAAGTAGTGGTCATCGGATATGGTGTAGTGAAAAAATCGGTTCTTCGTCAAATTTGGTGGTACTTCTTCTATTGTGAATAAAGAATCTTGGCTCTCAGTAGTTTACTTCCTGCCCTATTGTACATCTGCCTTTTTAGCGCTTTAATTTTATTCACTGTCCCCTCCAGTAATCCATTACTGAAGGGGAGATCAATAGCTGCCTGTACTGCCTCCCAGTCTTTTTCAATACCATATGCAAAGTTCGTCAGTGCCATATTCCGTGTTGCCTTCGCTTTTTCAATCCACTTTCTAATATCCTTATCATAAGTGTTCCCATTAATCAT
>NZ_GG774796.1:294995-338320 GCF_000163675.1 Bacteroides sp. D22
CTTTTTTTGATGTATATTTGTACGTTGTAGATATGACTTGTTGCATTGTAACTCTTAATGATGTGGTGTCTTTAAAGTTACTAAAAAGCAAACATATCTACAACTTTTAATAGGATTAAGAAAGAAGAAGACAGTTGAAATAAAAAAGAGATTACCACCAAATTTGACGAAGAACCAAAAAATCAGATATAACCGGTGCTGTGGCTTCTGTTTCTTCCAAACAATTTAAGGATCAGCCGGTAAAGCGGGTGGAAGATATTCTGCAAGGACGTACTGCAGGTGTGGCAGTGACGAGCGTAAATGGTTTACCTGGTGGTACAGTTAAAGTTCGTGTTCGTGGTACTACTTCTCTTAATACCAGCAATGACCCCTTGTATGTCATCGATGGCATTATGTCTGGTGGACTGGATGTAAATCCAGCTGACATTCAATCTATTGAAGTTCTGAAGGATGCTTCGGCAACGGCTATTTATGGCTCACGCGGTGCTAATGGTGTGGTATTGGTAACTACTAAAAAAGGGGTGGAAGGTAAAGTGCAGATTTATGCAGATGTGGCTATAGGCGTATCGAACATTCTTAAAAAATATGACTTACTGAATGCTTATGAATATGCGACTGCATTAAAGGAGTATAATGGTATCTCATTTGCAGATGATGAGATGGAAGCCTATAAGAATGGCTCCAAAGGCATTGACTGGCAGAATTTGATGTTGCAGACCGGTATTAGTCAGGACTATAAATTAGGTATTTCGGGTGGAACGGCTAAAAATAAGTATCTTATTTCCGCCAATGTATTGAATATGACAGCCATGACCATCACGACCAAGTATCAACGTGCACAGTTGCGGATAAATTTGGATAATGAACTCACTAAGTGGTTGACACTTTCTACCAAAATTAATGCTTCACGTACTCACAGTCACAATGGGGGCATTGACATTATGAACTTTCTGAACTATTCTCCTACGATGGAAATGAAAGATCCGGTAACGGGCGTTTATAATATGGACCCTTATAATTCAGTAAATGGAAACCCTTATGGTGCACGTGTCGCAAATTATGGTGACTCATATGTGTATGCTTTGAATACTAATATGGATTTGACTTTCAAAATAATGAAAGGGTTGACATTGTCTGTACAGGGTGCTGCTAATTACTCTCATGTTCCGAGTTACTCTTTCACCTCGTCATTAGCAAAACCCGGTCAACTTAGTGGTATGGAAAATGCGAGCAGGATGAATCTTTTCTGGCAGAATACCAATAATGTGACTTATAACACAAGTTTCGGCGATCATCATTTGACTGCAACAGCTGTATTTGAAGCAAGTGGTGCCGAAGGCAGAAATCTAAAACTGACCGGTAGTGATTTAGCCAATGAATTTGTTGGTTATTGGAATGCAAAAAATGCAAAGACACGCGATGGAGAAAATGGCTATTCCGCAGAAGCTATTGTGTCCGGGCTTGGTCGAATTATGTACAATTACAAAGGGAAGTATATGCTGACAGGTACTTTCCGTGCCGACGGTTCATCTAAGTTTCAGAAGAAGAATAAATGGGGATATTTTCCGTCAGCAGCTGTTGCTTGGGATGTTGCTAAAGAAAACTTTATGAGCAAACAAAACATTGTCCAGCAATTGAAACTAAGAGCCAGTTTTGGTGTTGTTGGTAATCAAAGTATCGGTGCTTACACAACATTGGGTATGTTGGCTCCTACAAATTATGACGGTTATGGTAGCGATGCAATCCATACCGGTTATTGGACTGGAAATCTCGCTACACCGGATGTAACTTGGGAAAGCACCTATCAGTATAACATAGGTTTGGACGCCAGTGTTTTAGACGGTCGCTTGAGTTTTACAGCCGAATGGTTCCGAAAGGATACTAAGGACCTGTTGCTTCGCAAACCTGCTCCTCAATATAACGGAGGTGGCTCTTTCTGGGTCAACCAAGGTGAAGTTAGAAACTCTGGTGTTGAATTTACCATCACAGCAACTCCTTTGACTGACAAAGATATATTTGGTTGGGAAACATCGCTGAATGCATCTTATTTAAAGAATAAGATAATCGATCTGGCAGGTAGTGATTTTATCGTTGGGGAGAATTATACAAGTATTGGCGGTGGTCCTATTCAAATTAAAAAAGTAGGGTATCCGATTGGTTCTTTCTATCTTTATGAATGGGCAAACTTTAATGACCAGGGCGCCAACTTGTATAAACATCAATCTAATGGAAGTTTGACAACCAATCCGGGTGCTGACGATCTGGTTACTAAAGGGCAGGCCGAGCCTAATTGGACTTTCGGATGGAATAATACATTTACTTGGAAAAATTGGACGCTCAATCTCTTTATCAATGCTGCATTAGGACAAGATAGACTGAATGTAAGCCGCTATGCGATGGGATCTATGACAGGTGTATATCGTTTCATCTCTTTATCTGATGCTTATTACAAAAGTTGGGATAAAGTAGCCAATAAAGCAGATGCTGTGTATGCAAGTCATAAAAATTCAGATAATAGAAACTATCCTGATTCCGATTTCTGGCTTGAAGATGCATCATTTGTGAAACTGAAAAATATAAGCCTTACGTATAATATTCCTAAGAAGATAACGAAAGTAGCCGATATTCAATTGTCGGTCAGTGCTCAAAACCTGTTTACATTAACGAAATACACAGGTATGGACCCAGAAGTGTACAGTGAATCCGATTACGGCTTTAATGGCGTAGATATGGGCTCTTATCCTGTTCCAAGAACTTTCACTTTTGGTATGAAACTTAACTTTTAATCTTTTAACTATACATGGATATGAAAACAATATATAGAATATTCAAATCTGTCGGACTAGCATTGATAGCACTTTGGATGGTGTCTTGCCAGGATTTACTGACAGAAGATCCTAAAGGGCAGTTGGCGGTAACTAATTTCTTCAATTCAAAAGCTGATCTGGACTTGGCTCTGAATGGAATGTATTCCAAAGTTGCAAGTGATATGTATGCAAATATCTGGGCAGGTTTCGAATCAGTGATGGGTGATGATATTTCTACACACCCTGCAGCTAATAAACAGGGGCTGCGTGAGGTAGATACTTATAATGTTTCGGACAACAACACTTGGGTGACTGAATTGTGGGGAGCTCGTTGGAGATTGGTGAAAGCTGCTAATTTCATTATAGATAATGCCGGACGAACTCCGGAGGTGAGCCAGGAAGAGAAAGATGCGGCCATTGGACAAGCTTATTATTGGCGCGCCTATTCTTATTTTTACTTTGTAATGGCTTGGGGAGAGGTACCTATGGTTGTGAAAGATGAAATCAATTACAACATGCCGTTGGCAACCGTTCCTGAAATTTACGAGCTGATTGTATCTGATCTGAAAAAGGCAGAAACAATGGTCCCTGCTAATTATACTAAAGAACCCTATGCAAGAAATGGGGTAAACATTGCTGTTAGTCAAGGAGCTGTAAAAGCAACACTGGCTTATGTGTATATGGCAATGGCGGGATGGCCGTTGAACAAAGGAACAGAATATTATCAACTGGCCGCTGCAAAGGCAAAAGAAGTAATCGATGCTGCGAAGAAAGGTACTTACTACTACAAATTATTACCTGATTACAAGCAAGTATATTCGATGGAGTATAATAAGAATAATCCAGAAGTGTTACTTGGTGTTTATTATAATTTAGGAATAGATGCACTTACCAATGCCCCTTTAGCCGATTTCTTGGCAGACTATGCTTATGGTGGCGGTGGATGGGGAGATACGAACGGAGAAATTAAATTCTGGTATGATTTCCCGGAAGGCTCACGCAAAGATGCATCTTATTTCCCGAAAATCATATTGAAGAATGAAACGAAGTTGCGTGATTGGTGGGAAGACCCCAATCCGGAAGCGCCGCGTGTGGTTGTTGCTCCCTGTTTCATGAAGAAAGTAGAAACGACTACTGGAGAAGAATTCGACTATACAAATCCGAAAATTTCGATGAATCAGAATGGAGAAAAGACGCATCAGATTATTCGCTTGGCAGAAGTATATTGCTGGTATGCCGAAGCCGTAGGTCGTTCAAAAACAGGCAGTATCACGGAAGCTGTCAACTTATTGAATGAGGTACGCAATCGTGCCAATGGATCTGTTGTTGCAGAGCGGGATATCTATAAGACAACCATGTCGTATGATGAACTGGCAGAAGCTGCCTATAATGAACATGGTTGGGAAATAGCCGGATATTATTGGGGAAATATTGCCACTAGAGCAAGGGATATGTTTCGCATGAATCGCATTAAAGATCATTTTGAATACAGAAAATTAAATCCGGAGATTGAAGTGGCCCCCGGAGTCTTCAGGAAAGAAGCTGTTTCCGTATCTGGTACGTGGAATGACAGTAAAATGTATCTTCCCCGTCCTTTTGTAGATTCGTCTATTAATCCGAATTTGAAGAACTGAATGAAACAATAAAAACAATCATTATGAAACTAAGATATTTATATTTAGCAATAGGTGTATTATGTAATGCCTCTTTAGTATCATGCGGTGATAGCTTCAAAGAGAAAACAGAGATTGTTGCATGCGGAATCTCCACAAATGCTTTGACATTCGGAGTCTCCTCTACTGAAGTTCAGACTGTAGATATTACGTCAGAAGCAGCTTGGGAAGTAGCAGTGGATCAGGCAGGTGGTAATTGGCTTACAGTTTCTCCTTTGGAAGGAACTGGTAATGGTACGCTAACAATTGCTGCTGATAAGAATAACGGCCCAAAACGCAGTGCAACCTTGACCATAGCGGCGAAAGGTGCTGAACTTCGAACCATCACAGTTATTCAGGATGGCTATAAAGGAACCATTTATAATTACGGTGACTTTACTGGATTGCAAAAGACGGGGCTTGTGGCAGGGATCAATCCGATCACTATCGTAGATAATGACGAATGTGAAGATGGAAAAGCGTTAAGAATCTATACCCGGGCAGGTGAAGAGTATGAAGGTACTAATGGGGACCGTTTCAAGGTGCAGACAACAACGCAATTCGGATCAGGTCGTTATGAATGGAGGATATATGTCCCTAAATTCGGAATGAATGACCGGGCTAGTATTGGAGCATTTTTATATTTTGACGATGGGCATGAATTGGATTTTGAAATTTGTTCCGGTACAGCTGCAGACCGTGCAGCACATAGTGCCGGACCAGATGATATGCTGTGCCTTGTGACTAGTCAGGCTAATCCTTTTTTCTCTGAATTCACGCCTATTAAGGGGGATGCTTGGCATACGTTTGTATTGGATTTGAAGTTAGAAAATAAGAAATATCTGGCGGAGTGGTCGGTTGATGGTAAGGTTTTAAAGAGGGCACAATTAGATTATGGTGAAGAGGCTTATTTCCGTGCTATATCTAGTGTCGAGAATCTTTATGGTATGGGCGATCATGCGGCAACTCAAGAAAATTATGCCTTATTTGATTATCTTGAATATGTTCCTTATGATTATTCAATGAAGCCGATTATCGAAGGTCAACTTCCTCCCGAACCAGAGGGAACAACAGTGAAGTGGGACTTTGAGGAAGCTGGTTTTGTTCCTGTTGGATGGACTAACAATGGAGGAACGATTGCGGATGGAAGTTTGAATCTATCTAACGGGAATAACTTCGTTTATGGTCCGGAGATAGGAGCTGGAAAATATACATGGGAAATAGATGTTCCTTTGGTAGGGGTAGGTGAAAAATGGTTGGCAGGCGGTAATATCGCTGCAACTAATGCTGAAGAAAGGTCATTCTCTATGTTTGTTTTCTCGGGTACTGAAAATGATCGTGCGGCTTGTACGGTTCCTCCTGTTCCTGGTCAGATGCTGGTACGTTGTTATACGGAAGCTATGGGAGTTTACGGTGTACCTATTGATCCGGGTAAACACACTTTGACTATTGACCTTAGACTTAATGCAGATGGTGCATATTGGGCGGCATGGATTATAGATGGTGAAGTGGCGAAAACATTTACTACTTGGTATACTCCGGCACAGTTTAAATTTGGATTCTCAATGATGACCTTTGCTGATGGAGGTGGCTGGCAAGGAGATAAGCCTACTGCAAAGACATATACAGTCAAATATGACTATATAGAATATAAGAAGTATAATTATGATGAAGAATAACAGTTTACTTTACATTCAATGAGGTATTTAAGTATAATTGGAACAGCTATATGCTGTGTAATGTTGGTAATGACGAGTGTTTCCTGCAAGCAGGAAACATTCTCTTCCACCACCCAGGAGAAGAAAGTAGCTCCTTGGTATGTCTATATAGATGGAAGCTCTTTTAAGGATATAGAGCCAGTGAAAGAGATTATTAGTTCCATTAGCGTTTTCGGGAATCCTCCGAAATCATTTATCGATGAATGTCATCAGAATCATATCGAAGTATATCAGGCTGTAGGTGGGAATGAAGAAACGATTGATACGCCACAGAAAAGAAAGGCGCTTGTTGAGAAGTATGTAAGTGATTGCAATGCAAACGGATATGATGGAATAGATCTTGATCTCGAACATTTGAACCCTGATATTCAGGATGCATATACCGAATTCCTGAAACTGGCTTCAAAAGAACTCCATGCTGTTGGAAAGAAATTAAGCCATTGCGTTAGTTTTTATCCGGCTTTGTATCAGGATAACGAAACTAAGATGTTTCACGATCCGGCAGTTTTGAATACTACTTGCGACTTAGTTAGAGTGATGTGTTACGATATGTATTTTGCACCTGGGATAGATAAGCCCGAGCTCAAACATAGGGATGATTGTATGGGCATTGGACCTACGTCTAATTATCTATGGACTAGAGAGGCGATGCTTTTCTGGATGAAACATATTCCAAATGATAAATTAGTGATGGCGTTGCCTGCTTATGCAAATGATTATGCTGTAACTGGCGGCATCAAAGGAAGGCAGATTTACCAATCTGTGCCTGACAGTATAAATGGAATTTTGCCTTCTCCTACCTGGTTATGTTATGAAAAGGTAAACATGTATCTGTATGATGGTACTGATGGTAATCGGCATCTGTTTTATGCAAGTGATGCCAGAAGTACGGAAGCGCTACTTGAACTAGCTGATGAACTGGGAATCTCTCAAATCGGTTTTTGGCACTTTAATAGCGTAGATCCGCAAATGTGGGATACTGCCGCAAAGTGGCAAAAGAAATAATAAGATAATAAATCGACCTTGTAAATAATATAGCTTTATTCTCATCCCCCCATTTAGAGAAAAGTTATTCTTAACAATAAGAGGCCGCAAAGGTATGAATCCGTATCTTTGTGGCTTTTTATTTTTTTCTTACCTTTGGGGGACTTAACATAACCCCCAAAAATGAAGAACATGAAAAAGATCTTTTTACTCATTTCCGTCATTCTATTTATTTTTCCGGTACAGGCTCAACATACATTGAGACTGATGACTTATAATATTAAAAATGCGAACGGCATGGATGATATTTGCAGTTTTCAACGGGTAGCCAATGTGATAAATAATGCTTCTCCTGATGTTGTGGCTATACAAGAGGTAGACAGTATGACCCGTCGGAGCGGGCAGAAATATGTGCTGGGTGAAATAGCTGAACGTACACAGATGCATGCCTGTTTTGCACCTGCTATAGAGTTTGAAGGAGGTAAATATGGAATCGGACTGTTGACAAAGCAAGTTCCGCTACGTTTACAAACTATCCCTTTACCTGGTAGAGAAGAGGCCCGCACCTTGATTCTGGCAGAATTTGAGGATTATATTTATTGTTGTACTCATCTGTCATTAACGGAAGGAGATCGCATGAAGTCCCTGGAAATAGTGAAGTCATTGATTGCTTCCTATAAAAAGCCTCTTTTTCTAGCCGGAGATATGAATGCTGAACCTGAATCCGATTTCATCAAAGAATTGCAAAAGGATTTTCAAATACTCTCCAATCCGGAAAAGCATACTTATCCTGCTCCCGATCCAAAAGAGGCCATTGATTATATTGCCGTGTCAAAGCAAAACGCTACCGGATTTGCTGTCATATCTGCGAAAGTAGTTAATGAGCTAATGGCTTCCGACCATCGTCCCATACTTGTGGAATTGCGTACCGCTGAAAAGGCAGACAAGATATTCCGTACTAAACCTTATTTGCAGAATCCTGTGGGTAATGGCATTACTGTGATGTGGGAAACAACCGTTCCTTCTTATTGCTGGGTGGAATATGGCACAGATACTACCCGGCTGGAACGTGCGCGTATGATTGTTGACGGTCAGGTGGTCTGCAATAACAAGCTGCATAAAATACGTATAGATGGCTTACAGCCCGGACAGAAATATTATTATCGTGTGTGTTCGCAAGAGATGTTGCTTTATCAGGCATATAAAAAGGTATTTGGAAATACAGCACAATCGACCTTCAGTGAATTTACTCTTCCTGTTGCTGATACAGAGTCTTTTACCGCTATTGTTTTTAATGATTTGCATCAACATACCAATACTTTCCGTACTCTATGTAAACAAATACAGGATGTTAAGTATGATTTTGTTGTTTTCAATGGTGACTGTGTGGATGATCCTGTGGATCACGAGCAGGCAACCACATTTATCAGTGAACTGACCGAAGGAGTGTGTGGCGATCGCATACCGACTTTCTTTATGCGTGGCAACCATGAAATCCGCAATGCCTATTCTATCGGTTTGCGTGACCATTTTGATTATGTGGGAGATAAAACTTATGCCTCTTTTAACTGGGGAGATACCCGTATCGTCATGTTGGATTGTGGAGAAGATAAACCGGACGACCATTGGGTATATTATGGCTTGAACGATTTTACTCAATTGCGTAATGAACAGGTTGATTTTCTGAAAAAAGAACTGTCTGCCAAAGAATTCAAGAAAGCAAAGAAACGTGTCCTTATTCATCATATTCCGCTTTACGGTAATTATGAAAAGAATCTCTGTGCAGATCTGTGGACTAAATTATTGGAAAAAGCACCTTTTAATGTCAGTCTGAATGCACATACCCATAAATACGCTTACCATCCGAAAGGGGAACTGGGTAATAATTATCCAGTTATTATTGGTGGAGGATATAAGATGGACAGTGCTACGGTGATGATTCTGGAAAAGAAGAACGATGAATTGAGGATTAAGGTGCTGAATGTAAGGGGAGAGGTTTTACTGGATATAACAGTCTAAAGTCTCTAATAACTTTATAAAAAATGGAGGTGCGCCAGACTTCTAGACACACCTCCATGAATTAGTTATTTCATAAAGTGCTATTCGGAGAAATATGTATAATAGAAATTCTCTATATATCCGTCATAGTTTTTGCTTTCCTCTTTGATACAACTATTTTCGTCATATTCGAATGTGTAAGTAGCTGTACTGGATGAATGTTGCCAACCACTGCTCGTATGGCAATTAGCCGAAGCTTTTCCAAAGAGACCAGTTTCAACCAGCCAACGACTAGCTCCACTACTTTCCGCATAGATGCAATGTGCTCCGCTCACATTAGGCACGGCAGAATAGGTCTGAACTTTAAACTGCTCTACTCCATCTGAAAATCTGGTCCATTGCATAATATTTCCATCTTCTATGGTGATGTTAGATGCAATATTGCCATTCTTTTCAGCTTTGGTCATGTAGCCGTTTTCATCATAAGTATATTCGTAAGTGTTGGAACCATCTACAAAAGTTGCAACATAACCTTGGTCATTTAAAGTCATGTTATATGCGTTCTTACCTGTCACTGTGATATTATTTCCGTCATAAGCAAAGAGCCATTCTCTATCCAATTCTCCTTCATATAACCTGTATACACGTTTTACAGTACCATTATCATTATATTCGTAATACCATTTATCCCAGTCGTCCGCAAAAGTGGCTATTCGATAAACTGTTACTTCAGAGGTTGTTGTAAAAGTGATTTCTGCATAGTCTGAATCTTCAAAATAGATTGATCCGGTTTTTTGAGCTTTTACTTTGAATGTATAACTTTTTTCCGGCTCTAAACCTGTCAGTTGAATTGTATTTTGGTCAGTACTTTGTTCACTACCGTTGTTCAAGCTATAAATATAAGCTGTTGCGTTTCCTATGGCTTTCCATGTAATAACAGCAGAACTCTCTTTTACATCAGGAACAGTAACTTCCGGTTTATCCAGAATGTTTGTACTGGGATGATTGTCATCATCACTGCAAGCAGTCGTACCTAGTACTACTGCCAGCATGGCTAATAAGTAAAAATACTTTTTCATGTTGTTCTATTTAAGGTTAATAATTAGTTTCCGGCAACTACTATCATTCCCAAACCAACCAGGAAGAAGATAAACATCAAGGCCAGTAGTTGATTAACAGATTTCGTTGAACCTTTAAATTCTTTCCAGATAAATACTCCCCAAATAGCGGCAATAAGTGGTGCGCCTTGTCCTAGTGCATAAGATACCGCCGGACCAGCTTCTCCTGATGCGATATAGCTGAACGCGGAACCAAGTCCCCATATCGCTCCACCAAGCATTCCGCATATATGAGTTTTCGTGTTTCCTTTAAAGTATTCGGAGTAGCTGACTTTTTCTCCAACAAAAGGATATTTCATTACTAATGTGTTGAAAACAAAATTGCTTAGTAATACGCCTATTGAAAAAACAAAGATGGCAGAATAAGGAGTCATCATTCCTATAGCAGGAGAATTGAAGTTTTCTACGTCCATACCTTTCACTACGAACCTGTAGAACAAAGACATCAGTACACCGGCAATTAATGCAATGATAATTCCCTTTTTGTTGTTTTTCCTGCTTTCTTCTCCCTTTTGCATTTTTCCGGAAGCCACTCCATTGCAAATGATAGCAATGACAATGAGAGCTACACCGCCAAATAAAAGCAAAGGATTACCAGTTGGAATTCCCAGATAATTGACGATTACCCCTAATACCAATGCAATGCCAACTCCTAAAGGAAAAGCTACAGACATACCAGCCAAGGAAATAGACGCTGAAAGAAGAATGTTTGAAGCATTAAATATTACGCCCCCCAAGATAACCCAACCAATGCTGTCTCCTGATGCTTGTCCCAGATCTTCCAGGAATGAACGTCCGGTATCTCCATGACTACCCATTGTGAAGCCTAGTAAGATGGTGAACAATACCATTCCAATCACATAATCCCAATAAAAAAGTTCATAACGCCAATTTTTGGAAACTAGTTTTTGGGTATTACCCCAAGAACCCCAACAAATCATGGTTACGATGCAGAATATAACTGCCAATAAATAACTGTTTACTGTGAACATACTATTAGTATTTAATTGTTAAACATGAATTCTGTTATTTAAATATAGTATCCAATCTTCCCAATAAATGAAAACATTGGCTTCTTTACATTTTCTTGACCGGAACTCATGTTCCAGGTCCGATTCTTTCAAAAGGATATGTATATTACTACTAAAACCATATTCTTTTGATTCGGGTAGTATCTCTATCCAGCATCTGGGATATCTTTTGTGTGAGTTGACTGCTTTTATAAGATTTTGAGCATCATTCTCGTTGCCGATGGCATTTACACAGACTATGCCGGTAAACAAATTTTCTCCCTGAATGGCTTCTATACCTTCTTTGATATTATCTCCCAAAGTGATTAAAGCCCGCATACGTTGGGAACCTCTGATGCCGGAGAGTTGCTTTTCTATATCAGAAATTGTTTCTGACAGGTCTGTGTTAGCTTTTACGAAACTAAGAACAGCAGGCCATGTTTTATTCTCATCTACCATTTGATGAAACTGACTGACGAGAACCTTTTGCTGTTGTTCGTTGATTTCTCCCTGTACATAGATAATAGGATATTTTCTTGTGCTTCCTTGAGCCTGTTCCGGATAATAGACCGTTGCATTGGCTGTTTGGATAAACGGAGTCTCATTCGGAAGACTACTCTCACTATTTCCTGACTGCTTCCCATTGAAATATTCGTTTATGAATCTGAATGCTTTGGGCAGTGCAGTATTCCAGCAGGCGAAATCATGTCCTCCTGAACGTACTTCCCATTCATGAGGTATTTGTCTTTCCAGTAATAAACGGTGCAGTTCTTCATTACTTTCGCAAAGAGTACCTTCTTTATCTCCAATATCCAGCATGATGCCAAATCCTTTTAAATCGGAATTGCGGAGGGTGGAAAGAATGTGGTAGGGTGAATGTTGTTTATAGTAACTGGTTAGGCGCTGCTTACCATTCTTTCCCACTCCTCCGAAAATCCGTCCCCATTGATTGTCCCATCCTTTTTGTGGCCCTTCTTCCATGTATTGTTTTTCTGTACGGATGGATGGCGATAACGCAACGACAGAGCCGAATAAGTGGCGGTTGCGCAAACTAACGGATAATGCTCCGAATCCTCCCATAGAGAAACCAATGATCGAGCGTCCATTAATATCCTTGCGAGTACGATAGTTGTTATCTATATATGGAACCAGTTCTTTGATAAAGAAAGTTTCATAAAGGGAGCTACCATCATAAGTGTCACTGTAATAAGACAGGTAACCGTCAGGAATAACCATAATGAAAGGTTGAATCTTTCCTTCTTTTATCATTTTGTCCATTACACGGGCAACGTTGCCGTATTCGAGCCAACTGGTATAATCACCTCCTATTCCATGAAACATGTATAAGACTGGATATTCTGTATCTGAATGTTCATAACCTTCCGGTAAGATAATAGAGTAGGAGATTTCTTGCTTTAGGGACGGACTGTAAATACTCATCCCTTCTTTTTCTATGGGAAGTGCCCAAGCTCCATCTATACCTGATAGAAATAGGATAATATATAACAGTATCTTCTTCATATTATTTCTTTATTAACTGTTCACCAATATAATAACTCATTGAATAAATACCTGTTTGGGCGGACTGTTCACTATCCAGTCCGTTTCTGACACGATATTGCACCGGAGCTTCTGCACCTCGCAATCCATTGAACAGAGTAAAGATGCTATTGTAGTTGCTGCCTTCGTCTGTTATGTCCAAATAATAGATTTTGGCACGATTCTCGGCAGAAAGGTTGATAATATCCGCGTCTTCTGCAAAGAAAAAGTTGATAGCAGGGGCATTGCCTGTTGACTGATTGTATAAGTAATCAGCTTCTGAACCGTAGGTTAATCCTAATCTGAAATCTGCATTGCTTTCCGTATGAACCGTCTTTTCCACTGCATCGGTAATAGCTGAAAAATTTGTTTCATTTAGAATCATTTCTTTCACATTAAAACCTGCGATTATCATACGTTTGATTTGCATAAGAGAATCTAATGCCACTGCCACCTTCTTTGTTGTAAGATCAACATTACCTTCTCCTTTGCTGTAATAAAGAACTTTGTAAGTTAGTTCGGAATTATAGTCATCCGGTAACCATAGTTCGATATTGGAATTACCTACTTTAATGTTTTTATTAGTAGCATGTAATTCTTCTGTGAATTTTTTCAGAGTTTCCTGCGGATAGTTTTCTCCTTTGAATGAACGTTCGATAAAAGGCAGTGCCTCTTTCATGGATTCACGCCAATAACTGTCGGTGTGGGCACCATTCCGTACACGATATTCGTGTTTGATATTTTTGTCCTGTAATAGAGTATGTAATTCACCGTTTCCTGCATATAGTCTTTCTTCATCATCACCGCAGTCTATGTAATACCGTACTGTTTGAAATGTGGAACTTGGTTTATCCTTGAAAAAGTGTAGCGGACATTGGCTTTTATAATAGCTTGTCAGCCTGCCTGTTCCTGTCTGGCCGCTTCCTCCGAAGTTGTTTCCCCATTGAAGATTCCAACCGTCTTGTGACAAAGAGATGTATTGTTCATCTGTATTTAGAGAGGGACTTAATCCTATTGATACCGAGAATGTTTCAGGATGTTGCGATGCTATACTTAATGCCCCGAAACCTCCCATAGAGAATCCGGCAACAGCTCTTTCCGTCTTACTGGCTGTTGTTCGGAACCGCTTATCAATCAGGGGTACGAGTTCATTAATGAACATATCCATATAGTTGAACTTTCCGTCATAGCGGTTGCAAAAATAAGAGTTGAAACCTTCCGGCATGATGTAGATCAATGGGCGAATACTACCATTGCTGGTTTGCGCATCAGCTATGCTTTGAATATTCAGACCTAAAGGTCCCCATGAACTTTGGTTCCCTCCCCAGCCATGTAGAAGGAAAACTACTCCATATTTACCCGTACTTTCCGATAGATATTCTTGAGGCAGTAATACGGAATATTTGATTTCTTGTCCTAATATTTTGCTGTAAAAACTTTGATCGGGATTATAGCGTTTGGTAAACAGTTCCGGTGTCTCGGTCTGTTCGCCTTCGGACGGACTGTTATCATCAGACGAACATGATGACAATCCGTAGGAAAATAATAATAAGGCTAATAATAGGAATAGTTTTCTATTCATGGCTTCTCTCTTTTATTTATAAGGATTGATTGGCTCTGCCGGTGTGGATGAATAAACCACCATGTCTTTACATTGAACGGCATATTTTTCATTTGGATTAATCCATTTAATAACCAGTTTGTGAGGTCCTTCCTCTAAATCATAATTATAGAAAATGTCATACTTTCTTTTTATGTAGTCATAAGGCATTTCTATGGTTTCTACTTTCTTGCCGTCAATGTAGGCCTCCAGGATGGCGATGTAATTGTCATTACTATCTTTAACATCTTGTCTGATCATCCCCATTAAAACAACTCCCTTGCCATTGAACTCAAATGTTTTTTCTGTACCGAGATCGTATTTGATAACTCTTCTTTCAGAAGGATATAAGCCTTCAAAAGAAACTTCCCATGCTACGGTTTTTGGCTTCTGAATCGTGGTATAGTATTTATCTCCTTTGATTTTTCCTCCGTTTGCTTTTAATACATCACTCAATAGTTTGAGATTAATGTCGTATACAGAACTTAAAGAGATATCTGTGTAGGGGAACTTAATATTTTCACATCTTTCGAGTGCCGGTTTCCAGTATTCGGGGATAGCCTTGTAGCCTTGTATGACTCCAAGAATTCCTGCGGCAGTTGCCGGGTTACAGTCGGAATCTTGTCCGCAACGAGTGGCTATATCCATTGTTTTGAAAAAGTCGCCGTTGCCATATAAAAGTCCCATCACACAGTAAGCCGCATTGATAGTGGCGTCAATGTTAAATGCATTGAATACCCCTTCCGGGCAGCCAATCTCAAAAGCATGGCGGTTTTCTATTTCCAGCCAGCATTTACGCCAGTCATCGGGATATTGTTTCCAATATTTAATAACGTCTATGATGCAACGGTGAAATTTACTTTGTTCGGGTATTGTTTTAAGAGCTTCCGTGACAATTGTATAAATGTCGTTATTTACATAAGCCAATGCATACATTGCTCCCATGTATACACCTCCATACCATCCGTCGCCGTAGTTCATGATATGCCCTATCTTGTCCGAAAAATTGGAGGCGGTATTTACCATCCCCGGACATATCATTCCAATGAAGTCTGCTTCAATCTGGAAATCAATATCGTCAGCGTGCGGATTATTTTTCCAATGTCCCGATGCCGGTGGCATAATACCGTGTAATATGTTATATCTGGCTGCTTGGTTGGCATGCCATAATTTGTAATCTGCATTTGCAAAGGCTTTGGCAAATGATTCGGCAGGGGCATTTATCCCTTCTTTTTGCATTACTTCCAGAAAGGTAAGATCCATATATACATCATCATACAATCCCGGATCTTCTGCAAAGATGTCCTTGCAATAGTCATCATACCAGATTATTGGAGTTTTCTCATGAATGATCGCTCCTCTGTATTTAAATTCTGTAGGACCGCCATAGGTGCATCCTATGGTTTGTCCGGCCCAGCCTCCTTTAATTTTGTCGAGCAGTACCTCTTTACTTATTTCAACTGTTTTTCCATATTCTATTTGTGCCATTCCCGATATGGAAAAGGTAAATAGTAGAATGATGTTAATCAGGACTTTTTTCATCTTAACTTATTTATTAAAGTAAAATCTATCATGTTCTTTTTTCTCTGAATAATACATTATGTCGTTGATACGAATAATGTAGTCTTTTTTGCGGTTCAACCATTTCATTTTAACGTGGTGTCTTCCTTCCTTCATGAGGTATTTCCAGGCTGGTTCTACTTTGCGGTCTGTGTTTCTCATGGGTAAAGCTGCTACATGGTCCAGTTCTCCGTCAATCCATATTTCCACTTTAGCAACGTAAGGGTCATTGGGCTCTGCCAATCCGAAGACCTCGGAACCGATGTGGCGTGTAGATACACGATTGATATAATCGGGAGTAATACTTCTTGTGCAGCAAATGTTGCCCCAGATAACAAATCCGTTACCATTGAAATCAAATTCAAATGTATCTGTCAGGAAGCAGTCTTTGCGTTCTCTATAAAGTGGATAGGTGTTTTCGAAATTTTGTTCTAAAGGAAGTACGTCCGCCTTTTTGATTGGAATTTCTATTTCCCCACCAGATACTTTTCCACCTGTTTTGACTATGAGTTGTTTAGCTTGATCGAAACTCATTTGGTATGCTTTTGCCAACGACATATTCGTTCCTTCAAATGTAAAGTCTTCTACTTCTTTCAAAGGGTTTAACCAGAATGAAGGGATTTTATCATACCCATACATGACGCCGAGTACACCGCCGACTGTAGACGGATTACAGTCAGAATCTTGTCCGCAGCGTGTTGCAATATCGACAGAGTTGGTGAAATCTCCTTTACCGTAGAGCATAGCTAATGCTACGAAAGCGGAATTGAGCTTGGCGTCAATATTAAAGTTTAGAAATACGCCTTTGGGGCATCCTACATCGCAGTTCCATTTTTCTTGCAGGAAGTACCAGCAATCTTTCCAGTTGTCCGGGTGCAAAGAATGGAAATTGATTACATCCTGAATACATTGATGGAATGCACTCTTTTCAGGTATGGCAGAGATTGCGGTTTTTAGAATCGCTTCAGGACTCTTTTCATAGAAAGCGGAGCTATAAAGAGCTGCTACGAAAGCACCGCCATAAAAACCATCACCGCTATTCATAATGTGGCCTACTCTGGAGGCGATATCCAATGCTTCCGGCAGCATTGCCGGAGCCATCAGACCAATGAAGTCTGCTTCGATCTGGAAATCCAGATCGTCTGCATGTGGGTTATTCAACCAATGACCGGAAGCCGGTGGCATGATACCTTGGCGGATATTATATCTGCCTGCTTGGTTAGCATGGGCCAAATGATAATCAGCGAATGCAAATCTTTTGGCAAGTTCTTCTTGTGAACAATCCAGGCCAAGTTCATCAAATGCCTCAACAAACGTGCAATCGTTATAAATATCATCGAATAATCCGGGTTTCTTTTCCCACCAATATTTAACGTAACTTTCCGCCCAGGGGATCGGCTGGTAATCTTGAATATAAGTTCCCGTGAACTTAAACTCTGTAGGTGCTCCGAAAACAACACCAATGGTTTGTCCGGCCCATCCTCCTTTAATCTTATCTAAAAGTTCTTTATCAGATAACTTTAAAGTTTTTACAGGCTGGGCTTGTACGTTGAGAGCAAAAAGCCCTATAATACATATCGTAATTATTTTCCTCATTTTTCTCCTCCTTTATTTCTCATAAACTCCCAACTCGGTGATAGAGATGAATGATGATACATTCTTTGTGTATTTATGCCAGTGTTCCTGCACTTTTGCATCCATTAGTACGCGTATCCCCTTGGTTTTTACTGCCGGGAATTCCAAAACATATTGTGCAAACGGAGGTTGGAAAAATACAATATCGGTTTCGGGAAGTGCCGGAGTTGATTTGAATTTACCTACGTCATACCAATGTCCGTCATTTCCAAGATATTGAATGTTTAGAGAAGTAAACCATCCTCCGAATTCCTCCAGACAGCCCATATCTAAAACAAGCATATTGATATTATGCTCTTCTTTCCAACCGTATCCGAAATAGTCTATTTTAGGCAGATTACTTTTGGCCGCTAATGAATAAAATACAGATCCTACGCCATCTTTGACTCCGTCATTAATTACTTCTACATTTGTTGCGTACATCGGTTTTCCAAAGGTAATCCAGCAAGAATCGAGTACTTCTTCGTTTAGTTTGCGGATATTTGCGTAAATAGTGTCAGCCTTGGGGGCTATATTCTTGGTTTTAACCAATAACTCAAAGTCTTTAGTAATTGAGTTCTTGTTATTTGCGCTTAACTGTAGGGTAATCGGATATTTGCCGGCTTCTGTAGGAGTTCCTGCCAGTTTACCGTTTTGGAATGTAACTCCTGCCGGAAGTTTACCTTTTACCAGTTCCCATTTGAAATCAGCGTTTGTTCTGCAGGCAAATGAGTAATCGGTAGGCTGTCCGATTTCCAAGTCCGGATTCGGACCGATACAGAATTCCATCGGGGGAATGAATTGTGCTTTGGGGTTAACATATACCATATCACCTTTCACTTTTCCTCCTTTGGCACAAACCAGTTCGATTGCTTTGTTGTAAGTACGTTCAATCATGTCTTCAATGGAAGCATCAGGCATATCAAATCTGGTGATATTGATATACCGGTCGTTGAAGGGTTTTTCCCATCCTTCGATAGGTTTAGTCAAACTTTCGGGAAGAGACTTTGCGCCATACATTACTCCTAGAAGTCCGGAGATAGTGGCTGCCTGATTGTCGCAGTCAAATCCCATTGCACAGCTTAAATCCAATGTCCGTTGGAAATCTCCTTCGCCATACAACATAGCCAAAATCCCGCATAATCCGTTCAGATTAGCATTCCAGATTGTTTTTGTCATGGCTGGCTCATCTATGTAATATTTTTTAGCCATGATTTGACGTGCTTTTACCCAATCTTTAGGATATTTGTCATATAAAGCAATCATCTCTTTTACAGCTATCGCATATCTGTCATCAGCAGGCAGTTCTTTCAAGGCTCGTGTAATCAGTTTGCGGATATCCTTGCAGAAAAAAGCGTCAGCGTACATTGCACCATATAGGACAGTGGGAGATACCGCCCACGAATCGCTTGTGATACGGGCCGCCCAATCACTTTTTCCTGCAGCATACGAAATCATTCCCGGTGCTGTATACGCCCATATCTCGTTAATCAATTGAGGGTCGATCTGATACCAGTGCGGATTCAGATTTTCGTCACCTGTGAACGGAGGGGTGAATCCAAGATGCATTAATCCGAGTGCAGCCCTATTGGCTAGCCATACACGGTCACGGATATGATACACCCATCCTTCACGCATATTGGCATAAGTAGGTTCTACGCCATATTTCTCCATTAATAGTAAGTAGATATACTCAACATCAGTATCGTCATCAGAGAATGCACCGTTATACTTCTGCAATTTATCTATATTTTTAGTGTAACCGAATGGAAATCTGGATTCCGGGGCAGGTTCATCTACAAACTTGTTCTCAAAAGGAAGTCCATATATGTTTCCTACCATTTGCCCGATCCAAGCTCCGGCTATTTTGTCTTTTAACTCTGTCTTTGAAATCTTCTGTGCAGAGATAAATAAGATGTTAGTAATTAAAACAAGTAAAAAGATGATTGGTTTTTTCATACTTATCAGGGTTGATTTGTTGGAAGGTACACTTTTCTATGTGAACCTTCCAATTGTGGTTAATAATCTTTGTTTTGAGATAATTTTGGATTTGCATTTAAAATATCCGTAGGAATTGGAAATACATTTCTAAAAGTTTCTGAACTTTGGTCAGGGTGTGCCCAATATTTTTTCAGATATTTTCCGAAACGTATCATATCTTCATGGCGCCATCCTTCCCATGCCAGTTCTCTGCCTCGTTCTGCATAAAGTTCATCAATCGTCAATTGGCTTGTAGTATATGCATCAAGACCTGCTCTTGTACGAATCTTCTTGAAGTCTGCCAGTTGGATGGCCTCACTTGTTCTGTTTTGTCGTACCAAAGCTTCTACATACATTAATACAACATCGGCATAACGGAAGATGGCAAAGTCGTTGTCCATACTAACTGTATATTCTTTTAAAGAACCATCAGTCTGGTAATGCCATTTCCAGCAGCGTGCACCATCGTATGTGCCACGTCCTCCGTTGCTATTGTAATATTTTTCTTCGGAGAAGACAGGAGTATATTCGAAACCAAGATCCTTTCCGCTTAGGTCTACTTGAGGACCGTATAACCAGCTCTGACTTCTGCGAAGATCTTGTTCTGCGTATGTTTGGAAAAAGTCTGGTTGGCAGAGAAAACCCGACCATGGGGCTGCCGGAATATTAAATGTTGCTTGTGATGCAGCTTCCAATGTCAGCGTATGCAGATAGAATGAACTACTGCTACCACTAGTATATACTCTATCATAAAGGATTACAAAGATATTCTCTTTAGAATCTTCGTTTTTAATGTCAAAGTTAGTAGAATAGGAGTCTTCAATGCTGTAAGCACCTATATCCATAATGTCTTTACAGGCTTTCTCTGCTTTGTCATACATTGGAGTACCGAACCATGCTTCTGCATTCAGATACATTTTCGCAAGAATACAATAAGCGGCAGCTTGTGTGACCCGTCCATAATTAGTATCTGAAGGCTCCCTGTCTAGGAACTCGATATTGTCATTAATTTCTTTTTCCAGATAATTGAAAATATATTCACGACTTTTTTGTTCCGGGTATCCGGTTTCCGTGTAGTCAGTTGTGAAAGGTACGTTTCCCCAACAAGAAATGGCTTGGTAATAGTAGAAAGCACGCAATATTTTCATTTCGGCTATAATCTTCTCTTTTCCTTCAAACTGAATAGGTGATAGTTCCGTTTCGTAAATAATTTCATTACATGCAGCAATACCATTAAATATCCAGTTCCAGCCCCTTGTTAATAATTTATTTGCAGGTGGAATTTTATTCGTCTGGATTTCTTCATAACGTCCATTACTGTACCAGGAACCACCACAAGCGGGAACAGCACATTCATCAGAAGCTTGTAAAAGCAGTGTCCATAAACTTTGTTCGGAATTGTATCCTTGTAATTTCGTATATGCTCTACCTGCATTGGCTACCAGTTCCTTCTCGTTTTTAAAGAAGTCATTCATCGCTACTCCTGTGTATACAGTTTCGCTAAGATCGGTACATCCGTATGATAATATACAGATAACGAAACTTAATATTATATTTGTCTTTTTCATGGTAATCTTATTTTTTAGAATACTATATTAACTCCAAAAGTAAATTCTGTTGTACGCGGATAATAGCTCAAACTTTCCATACCGGGTTCCAGTCCGGAAAGGGCAACTTCTGGGTCGACACCAGAATAACCGGTGATACAGAATACATTCTGTGCAGTAAGAGACAATCTTAGTCTTTTTATCATTTTAGATGTGAAATCCCAAGTATATCCAAAGGTAACATTATCTAGTTTTAAATAAGAAGCATCCTCTATATATTTGGAGGAATATTTATAGGTCGTACTTGTGAAATTCGTTTGAGATAACCAGTTTGATGAGATATTTCTAAGTCCGATGCTGCTTAGATTTTCATATTCCATCGCATAGTTGTTCAGAATTTCTCCGCCGATAGATGCACGCAGTGAGAAACTCAAGTCGAATTTCTTATATCTGAAGGTATTACTCCAGCTAAGAGTGGCATCCGGATAAGCACAGCCAATTTTTTCCCATTGTTCTTCCGGTACGGAACCGTCTGCATTTTGTCCTAGCAATACATCTTTTCCATCTGTATCAGTTCCTAACCATATAGGACCATAGAAAGTACCCAATGACTGTCCTTCTATCAGACGTTGAGTGTAGCAGGCAGCACTTGTAGACCATCCCACTTTGTATGTTCCGTTAGTGAATTCATCATTGGTGAATTTCACCAATTTGTTTTTATTGTGCGAAACGGTAAGTGAGGTATTCCATGTAAAGTCTCTAGTGTTAAAAGGTGTACCGGATATTGTTAATTCAACTCCTTCATTAGTAACTTTTCCAACATTCGTAAACAAGGTATTATATACATAAGGAGGTGTTGGCACGATGTAGTCATATAGCAAGTTTGATGTAGTCCGTTTGTAATAATCGAAAGTGAACGAGAGGCGGTTATCAAACATTGTCATATCAACACCAACGTTGAACTCTGCTTTTTTCTCCCATTTTAGATCCGGATTTGCATTACTCGCAGGTTGATAAGTATTGATCCATTGGCCATTGTAATAGAATTTACCGGCTGTAGTCATCATCATCAAAGATTTGTAGTTTGAGAAATCCTGGTTACCGGTAACTCCGTATCCGGCTCTCAATTTTAAATCATCGATCCATTTGACATTCGAGAGGAATTTCTCTTTATTAATACGCCAACCTACGCTGACAGCCGGGAACCATCCCCATTTATTATTGTCACCGAAACGGCTGGAGCCATCACGACGTAGTGAAGCAGACAAAAGATATTTATCATCGTAGTTGTACATAAAACGTCCGAAGAATCCGATATATGTATTATCTTCTTTATTGGACGACATGCTGGCTTTGCCTTCAGTTAGATTCGTTCCTGTTCCGATGTTATGAGTCTGGTTGTCATCGAAGTCGAAACCGGAATTTGTCATGGATGCAGATGTGCTATAAGTATACTGGTATGTATATCCGAGTAATGCCTGAATGGAATGTTTTCCGAAAATATTCGAGTAATTTAAAGTAGACTCATATTGTGTATCGTTTTCCTGATAGTTTTCAATATAGGCTTGCCCGTTTGTTCCTATTAAACTTGGATAATAATGTGTGTAGTATTCACGTGTCTCATATTGTTCCTTGTCGTATGAAACAAAGTTCTCCCATTTTAATCCTTTTATAGGCAAAATGTTTAGAGTAGCACGAATATTTGCACCATAATTATCATTCTTACTTTCCATGTTCCTTTCGTTAATGATCGCTACCGGATTGTAATATTCCATTGCTTTGATACGGCTATATCCTCCGGCATCCGGATCGCTGTCGTCATAAACAGGCTCTGTTGGATTATGGGTAAATGCCTGCATAAAAGCACTTGTAGAGGAAGGGCTGTATTTGCGATGAATGATATTCAGGTTATAATCCAAATCGACCCATTTATCTAATAATGACTGGCGAATATTGGTACGTGCCATTAGCTTTTCGGAGCTATTGTGCTTTTGCAAGCCATCGCTCTTTTCATAATTGAAAGAAGTGTGATGTGAGAACTTCTCGGAACCTCCGGATATAGACAAGTTGTGCTTATGGCTGAACGGAGTTTGCGTAATTTCTTTAAACCAATCGGTATCACTGTCAAAGATATAACTTTCCAATTCTGGGCGATACTCCTTGATAACAGATTTGTATTCGCTTGCCGATAAAGGTTTTGCTCTGCGTGAAACGACTCCCACGGTGAGTTGTCCATCATAAGAAACTTCCGTTTTGCCACTTCTTGCACGTTTAGTTGTGACGATGATTACTCCATTCGTACCTCTTGTTCCATAAATAGCAGCTGCCGAACCATCTTTTAATACGTCTATAGATTCCACTTCCTGGAAGTTGATATTTCTGATATCTGCACCTGCCACCCCATCAATAATAATTAATGGACCTTGGCCTGCGGAAAGTGTGTTTGTTCCGCGAAGTAATACTTCATATTTGGCTGTCGGATCAGCACCGTTCGGGTTGATAATTTGTAATCCTGCCACTTTTCCTTGCAACATTCCCATAGCATTGGTGAATGTTCCGGGATTGAGGTCATCTTTCTTCATGCTGGTAACCGATCCTGTAAGCTCTTTCTTTGTGGTAGAGCCGTAGCCGATTACTACAACGTCATTAAGCACTTTCGAGTCTTCGCGCAGGTGTATTACAAGCTGTGTCTGATTTCCTACTTGTTGTTCAACAGTTGCATAACCTACATAAGATATAACCAATACATCAGAAGGATTCGCTTTTACATTGAAGGTTCCATCAACTCCTGTAATAGAACCATTTGTTGTACCTTTAACAAGGACACTGGCACCGATAATGGGTTCATTTGCTTCATCGAGGACTGTACCTCTTATTGCCTTCTGGGCAATAGCATCATTGCTCATCAAAGAAAATACTATTAACAACATACTTGTCAATAGACCGTGGATTGAACATTGTTTTATCATAATAACAGAATTAAGGATGATTATTGTATTTCTTTTCTCAAAGGTATAGATACTTGTGCTCCCATTCTGGTAACAGAAATAGAAGAGGCTTTACTTGCAAATATAATTGCATCTTTTAGATTTTTGCCCTCAGACAGAGCTACGCACAATCCGCCGCAGAATGTATCTCCGGCAGCGGTTGTGTCTACTGCTTCTACCTTGAAGGCTGGAATGTGGATAAACTCATTGTTTTCATAGGCGAGAGCTCCTTTGGCTCCCATCGTAATAATGACAGTTTTTATGCCTTTCGAACTAATATAACGAATCGCTTCTTTTGCCGATTCATCATCTGTAATGTGCATTCCCGAGATGATTTCAGCCTCTGTGACATTAGGAATAAGAATGTCGACATTGGCTAATAACTCGTCAGGCAGTTGTTGGGTAGGGGCAGGGGCGGGATTTAATATAACGGTAATTCCATCTTTTTTCGCCATTTTGGCTGCATAAGTGACACTCTCGATTGGAGTTTCCAACTGCATGATGACGATGGATGCCTGTTTGATGGCAGGTTCTGCATGCTGTATGTCATCAATAGATAAAGTCCCGTTGGCTCCGGAAGCAACAACAATACAGTTTTCCCCTTTTTTGTCGACATTGATAAGAGCTACTCCTGACGGTTCCTGCGGGGTAATTCCTACATAAGTAGTGTCGATCTTTTCTTTGTGAAACATTTCCAAGGTTTCATTTCCAAAAATGTCATTCCCTATTTTACATATGAAAGTGACATCTCCTCCTAGTCTTGCAGCAGCTACGGCTTGGTTAGCTCCTTTGCCGCCATGATTCATTAAGAAGTTTCCTCCCAGAATTGTTTCTCCTGGTTTTGGTAGACGGTCTGATTTGATAACCATGTCCGTATTACTACTACCTATCACTACGATTTTCTTCTTTGTGTCCATATAATGAGTATTAAGTATTAAGGCGAATTGAATCGTAAACGATGCGCAATCGTTTGTGCAAATATAGAAATTTTTTTCAAAACAAAATATTTTTCTTGCTTTTTTCTCAAATAAAATGTTATTTTTGCAAAAAACAGCCAGTAATGAAGAAAACTCTGATTGATGTATCAAAGAAAACTGGGTACTCTATCTCTACGATTTCCAGAGTGTTAAATGGGAAATCAGAGAAATATAGGATCAGCCAGTCTGCTAAGGAGGTTATTTTGCAGTCCGTTAAAGAATTGAACTATCAGCCTGATATAGTTGCGCAAAGTTTGCGCAATAACACGACATATACTATAGGCCTTCTTGTACCACACATAGATAATCCTTTTTTTGCCAATATAGCAAGTGTTGTCATCCGTGAAGCACAACGTTATAATTATACTGTCATGCTTATCGATACCCTGGAAGATCCTGTTCAGGAAAATAAAGCTATCGATTCGCTTCTATCGCGTAAAATAGACGGCATTATTTTGGTTCCAACCGGTGAAAACCCTTCTAAACTCGAGGAAATTAGTACTAGAACTCCGATTGTGCTAATTGACCGCTATTTTGAGAAGCATAATTTGCCATACGTAGCTACTGATAATTATATAGGAGCTTATCAGGCAACGAAATTATTATTAGAATCGGGGCATAGTAAGATTCTCTGTATTCAGGGGCCGGATATTTCTATAACAACTAAGGAACGTGTGCGCGGGTATCTTGATGCGCTTCGCGAAGCTGGTTATCAGGATAACGCAATGATAAGAGGAAATGAGTTCTCGATTCAGAATGGTTATATTGAGACTAAGTTGGCTCTGAACTCTACTACAAAACCTACTGCTATATTTGCGTTAAGTAGTACAATTCTTTTGGGAGCCGTCAAAGCATTAAATGAGCATAAAGTGAGAATTCCTCAAGATATGTCTATTATTTCGTTTGATGATAACTTATATCTGGACTATTTGAACCCTCCTATTACTCGTATTGCACAATCATTGGAGAATATTGGCATTATTGCTGTAAAAATGTTGATGCAGAAGATTTTGGAAGAAACTGAACTACATTCGGAGATTCTTTTGAAACCTAATATTATAAAACGGGATTCGATAAAGGTGTTAACTGATAGAAAGTAGTATTTTATATAATAGAAAAAATCGGGTTTGAACAATGTCAAGCCCGATTTTTACATATTAACACCGTTTCTTATGCTGCCGGATCCGGTGCTTCACCACTGTCTTCATTTCCACCTTCTCCGTTGCCTCCATTTCCATTGTCAGGCGTACTTGACACCATTGCCTTTTGAACCAACTATATGAATTTATAAGTATTAAGAGTTTTGGGCTCAGTTGTAATTCTTGGGGATTGGGGGGGATTTGATTCAGGGCAATCACATCCCTAAAAATTGATTCATTCCTGCACGGTTTTGAATCAATTGCCACTAATGATTTCATTAGTTACTTTTAGGTAATTACTTCCCTATTAATATGTATTTCATAGCCTAATGAGTTTTCGTTTGACTTAAGTCAAACGAACGCTTAACTTAAGTTGAACTATCGTTTGACTTAAGTCAAACGAAAACTCATTAGGCAATCAAAAAAATAATATAGGCAAGAAGAAAAAATAAAAGTAGCATAGTGGCGAGGTATAATTAACGATAGCATAGTTCATTCATTTCCGTACCGGAATGAATCTATTTTTAAGGGTGTGATTGCCCTGAATCAAATCCCCAAAATTTTCAGACTGAGCCGAGTTCTGGTGGAATCACTCATATGTGAGGTGGATGTTGCTCATTCTTTTTCAGGTAAAGACACTAATTTATGCATTAAATGAGAAAATACGATATCCACCCTTTATATTTTCTTTTAAAAACTATACCTTCGAAGTGGTTTCTTTCTTTTTTATCAAGTATGGATGGATTTCCGGCAAGTTCTCCTATATTTCCCGAATTAATATTCATTAACTTATTTGCCGTAATACTTTTTAATATCTCTTGTGTATTAGCTAATAGATATTGAACTATTAACTTTAAAGACTAATATTATGGAAAAAGATTCTCCTTTTTCATCCACCGGCAGAAGGTGTATTGTAACCCTAATGTGCATATTTGTCACTGCTTTTGTTTATGCACAACAGCAAAAAATATCGGTTAGTATCAAAGAGCTTCCTCTTAAAGAAGCTATCAGTCAGATAGCAGAGAAGGCATCGATGAATGTAGCCTATAGCAAAGAATTTGTGGATACGAGTAGGAAAGTGTCATTGGAGGTAAAAGACACAGAGATAAACAAAGCGCTAACTCTTTTGCTAAAAGGGACTAACATTGGGTTCCGTTTCCTGGATGACAGTATTTTATTTTATAATAAAGAATATCAAAATAAAACTGACCCTGTTGATTCGCAAGGAGAGAAAAAGGAACTATATGTGAAAGGTAAAGTTACTGACGAGAATGCGGAACCGATCATCGGAGCCACCGTATCGGTAAAAGGCTCGACTACAGGTACAATCACCGATATCAATGGTCAGTATTCCATCAAGGTACCCTATGGAAGTACACTTCGGTACTCATACGTCGGCTACCGTGAAGAAAGCGTCATAGCGAAAGCAACGACAGTAAACGTAGTGATGAAAGAGAATGCTGTCAGCCTGGAAGATGTAGTAGTTGTAGGTTATGGCGTGCAAAAGAAAGTGAATGTAACAGGTGCCGTATCTATGGTTAAAGCGGAGGCTATTGAGAACAGGCCTATAACTAACGTAACTACAGGGCTGCAAGGATTGTTGCCTGGAGTTAGTATTGTTTCCTCTTCGGGGCAGCCGGGTGCTGTGCCCAGCATCAACATTCGTGGTACGGGAACCATCAATAGTAGTACAGCACCTTTGATCTTGATTGACGGAGTAGCCGGGGGAGACATTAACTTATTGAATCCTTCGGACATCGAAAGCGTATCAGTACTGAAAGATGCCGCCTCATCAGCTATTTATGGAGCACGTGCCGCTAACGGTGTTATTCTTGTAACGACTAAAAAGGGAGAAAAGAAAGAGCGCGTAGTATTCCAATATAACGGATATGCCGGATTCCAGACTCCCACAGCATTGCCCGAACTTGTTAATGGAAGGGAATACATGGAACTCTCCAATGAAGCCATGAGTGCTGCTGGATTTTCCAAGCCCTATACACAAGAGGCTTTCGATAAATATGATTCGGGATTGTACCCCAACGAATATTCCAATACAGACTGGATTGACGAAATATACAAAAGCCGGGCTTTTCAAACGGGACATAATGTGAGCGCACGGGGTGGAAGCGAGAAAACCGGATTTTTTATGTCGTATGGTTTTCTGGATCAGGATGGACTGGTTGTAGGTGACGGATATAGTTCCAAAAGACATAATGCGCGTATCAGTGTAAACACGGAGGTATATGATCGTTTGAAACTGACCGGACAGATGAGCTATGTTGATTTCTATAAAAAGGACTTAGGTTATAGTGGCACATCAGGAGTATTCCGCCTGTCACAGCGTATGTCTCCGTTACTTCCCGTCATGTGGCAAATTCCTGATGAGAATGGCCGGATGGTAGATAGTGAGAACTGGTCGTACGGTTCGGTGCGTAACCCCTTGCAAGTAGCCTATGAGTCGGGAATGGAAGAACGGAAAACACGTGTGCTCAATGGTATTTTCAATGCAGATCTCAAAATTATAGACGGACTGAACGTAGGTATGCAGTACTCTGCTAATATATATACCCGCCAAGTGGATGAGTTTAACCCGAAGATGTTGTCTTATTACTCGGACGGTAGCCCGTTGAAAGCAAATGAAGATGCCAAGGACTATATCTCACAAAGCCATCTCGACGTTATGACCCAAACGCTGCAATTCACCCTGAACTTTAATAAAACCATAGGACGCCACGAGTTGGGAGCATTGATGGGATTTTCGCAAGAGTGGGAAAACAGAAGCACACTGGGGGCTACACGTGATAATGTGATGGTTGAGGATATTCACGTTATTAGTGCCGGAATGATTAATTTTATGAATAGCGGAACAAAAGACGAGTGGGCTTTGCGTTCTTACTTTGGTCGTGTCAACTATGCTTTTGACGGTAAATACCTGTTTGAAGCTAACCTGCGTGCCGACGGAACTTCAAGATTTGCCAAGGGCAATCGTTGGGGATATTTTCCATCATTCTCGGCAGGATGGAACTTTTCACGTGAAAAATTCATGGAGTTCGCTACTTCGGTATTGAGCTCGGGTAAGCTGCGTGCTTCCTGGGGTGAGTTGGGGAATCAAAACATTCCCGGTAATTACTACCCCTACTTGTCACCTATCATAACCGAAGAGTCTTATCCTATCGGAGCTTCTAATACACCTGTTATGGGACTTTGGCAAAACAAAATCGGTAATCCCGACATCAAGTGGGAAACCATCCGCATGCTTAATTTCGGGGTAGACCTTAGTTTTTTGAACAATAGACTGAATGTGGACTTTGATTGGTATAAGAAAGAAAATATTGATGCATTGGTTCGTCCCGATGTTCCGGCTATTGTCGGGGTTTCCAGTAGTAACGTAGGTTATGTCAATCTTGGTAAGATTGATGTCAAAGGATGGGAACTTAATCTGTCATGGCGTGATAAGATCGGAAGTGTAAATTACAATCTCGGGTTCAATCTGTCGGACGCCCGTAATAAGATTACCGATTTGGGTGGAACTCCGGAGTCGCTGACCAGTACGGCTTCCGGTTCGTATCGTCGGGTAGGTGATCCGATAGGTGCTTTCTATGGTTATCTGACTGATGGACTGGCGCAAGTGTATGACTTCGAATCGGTGAATACAACTACAGGTAAGTACCAGAAACCAAAATTTCCTCTTGTTGCATCACAAAACGGCATTGTACAGCCCGGAGATATTAAGTATCGGGACATCAGTGGTCCTGACGGCGCTCCCGACGGGGTAATTGATGACTACGACAAAGTGGTGTTTGGCGAGAAAGAGCCCCATTACACTTATGCAATCAAGGGTGGCTTGGAATGGAAAGGCATTGATTTCAGTTTCTATTTGCAAGGCGTAGGCAAAGTTGCCGGTTACCTTGAGGATGAGGCTCGGCATGCGTTTATCAATGACTACTCAATCCCTAAAAAAGAGCATCTTGACAGATGGACGCCTATGAATCCAAATGCTTCTTATCCCAGACTTTATCAGTCACAGGAGCACAACAGGCTCTTCAGTGACTACTGGAAAGAGGATGCATCGTACTTGCGTCTGAAGAATATTCAGATAGGTTATCGTTTTCCTGCCCGGATGGTGGCACCTCTTGGCATTAATAGTCTTAGAGTATATGCTTCGGCAGATAACTTGTTTACTAAAACCGATTACTTCGGAGCTTATGACCCTGAAGTGAGGACCACCAGCGGAGATGTCTATCCGCAAGTAAAAACCTATGTTTTTGGATTATCAATAACATTCTAACCTATTAAACGACTATAAAGATGAAATACTCAAAATACTTTTTAATCATTGCTTTATTTGGTATAGTTACCTCATGTAGCGATTTTCTGGATAGAACGAACCCTAACGAGCCGGACAATGTAACATTCTGGGTGAATGAAGATCAGCTTAAAAATGCCTTGCCTCCCTGTTACGAAGCTTTGCAAAAAGACTATCTCGTGAATTGGAGCGAATCGACGGCCGAAACTGTTATGTGGGGGAATATTACTAGTGGACTAAGTAAGGTTTCAGGAGGCAAGCACTCTTATACTGACGGCTTCCCCTTCACTACCTATTGGACAGGAGCGTATAGCTATATTTATCGCTGCAATAATTTTCTGGACAACTATAATAAAGCGCAGGTAGCTCAAAATAAGAAGGACGTTTATGCCGCGGAAGTAAAAACTATCCGGGCGCTTATGTACTTTTACCTCACGACATTTTGGGGTGATGTACCTTGGGTAGGAGAAGTCATCCAGCCCGAAGATGCATATATCGAACGTACTCCCAGAGAGAAAGTCATCGACCAGCTCGTCGAGGATTTGAAATGGGCGGCGGAGCGTATGCCTGAAGAAAGGTATACGGGCGATAAACTGGGAAGACTCGACCGCTGGGGCGCTTTAGCCATATTGGCACGTATTGCCTTGCAAAACGAAAGGTGGGAACTGGCTGCAAAAACGAGTGAATATATCATCGAAAACAGTCCCTATGGTCTGTATGAATACGAAAAACTATTTCATCACGAAGGGGATGTCGAGAATGATCCGAAAAATATCGAAGCTATCGTATATAGTCTTTTTGTACCTGAAATCCGTACACAAAGTCTGCCCAATGAAACTTGCAGTCCAACAGATTATATACGCCTCAATCCAACGAAGTCGTTAGTGGATGCTTATCTGTGTACAGACGGTAAACCGGCAAAAACCGGATTGGAATATTATAAAAAGACCGGTGTGCAGACCTCATCGTTATACAAGTCGCCTGAAGAGCATTATGTGGATTACTTCCAGAACAGAGATCCTAGAATGAAGATGACTTTATATGCTCCGGGTGACAAATGGCCGGGAGGAGATGACGGTGATCCTGATACGGATAAGGCCAACGAGATATTTAATCTGCCTCGTTTTGCTTCATTGCAAGATAATAACCGTGTGGGGGCAAATAGCCGTACAGGTTTCTATCTGAAAAAGTATAACGATATTGATTTGGCCGGCTCAAGTGTGGGTGGACATGGGAATCTCAATGTCATCCGCTTTGCCGAAATCTTGCTGATTTATGCCGAAGCCACTTTCGAACTACAAGGCAAGAAACTGACACAAACACAGATTGATTACTCCATCAACAGGCTTAGAGATCGTGTGAATATGCATCGTATGAACCTTGACGAACTTAGCGCATGGGGGATGGATCTCGAAACCGAATTGAGAAGAGAACGTCGCATTGAGTTGGCAGGTGAAGGAACAAGATACGCCGATGTGATGCGCTGGCGTGAAGGCGAACTTCGCTTTGGACGTGCCATCACCGGTCCCAGCCTGAAAGTTTGTATGAACGATTTGGGCGCCAACCCGTATCCCGATACCGGAGTAGATGAGTTTGGCGATGTTATCTACGAAAAGTCTACCGCGGAAGGCGGAGCACGCTACTTCGACGCAACGAAACATTATTTGTGGCCCGTGCCTAATCCCGAGCGTCAGAAGAATCCTCTGTTAGGACAAAATCCGGGCTGGGAAAAGTAATCATTAAAAAATAGAAACCATGTATTCAATGAAGAAATATTTATTATTGTTTTTATGCCTGACTTTGGGCGTTGCCTATGCGCAAGATACTCTACGGGTGCGGGTAATGACCTATAATTTAAGATTTGGCGAACTGGCATCTTTAGAGGAACTTGCTCATCACATCAAATCCTTCAAGCCTGATTTTGTGGCGCTTCAGGAAGTGGATAGCAAAACAGACCGTAAGCGTACCCCGCATCAGAAGGGGAAGGATTTTATATCCGAACTTGCCTATCATACAGGGATGTTTGGGCTTTACGGAAAAACGATTGACTATTCTACCGGTTATTACGGTATTGGGATGTTAAGTAAATATCCATATATTTCTGTCCAAAAGATAATGCTGCCCCATCCGGTCAAAGAGCATGAGAGACGGGCCATGCTGGAGGGATTATTCGAAATGGGTAATGATACCATTGTTTTTACCTCTACGCATCTGGATGTCAACTCTCAAGAAACAAGGGCGGAGCAAATAAAATTTATTACCGGTCATTTCAAAAATTATAAATATCCTGTAATTTTGGGAGGTGATTTCAATGCGCGTCATTACTCCGAGGCAATACGTGGTATGGATAGCTGGTTTGCTGCGAGTAACGATGATTTTGGAATGCCGGCATGGAAACCTGTGATTAAGATAGATTACTTGTTTGCTTACCCGCAAAAAGGATGGCGTGTGATTAGTACACAAACTGTTCAGTCGCTTTTGTCAGACCATTTACCGATTATTACGGAACTGGAATATGTGAAAGAAGCATCGAAGAAAAAATATTGATACTCACTTATAACATTTATGATTTTCTATGATACATACAATAATCAAGTATTTACTGATTTCAGCAACGCTTTTTTTCTGCTCATGCCACAAGCCTAAGACGGATATTATCACCCCCGCCAAACAGTTAATAGAGCGTCAGATTGGGGAAAGAGCACAGTCTATCCACTTTGAATATATCGAACCATCCGACGGTAAAGATATATTCGAAGTGATAGCAAGCGACGGCCGGCTTACCCTAAGGGGAAGTAGCTCCGTTGCTATCTGTTACGCTTTTCATACCTACATGAAAGAGGCCTGCAAGAGTATGAAAACATGGAGCGGTGAACATATAACGTCGGTGATGCCGTGGCCCGATTATGAATTGTATGAACAGGTGTCCCCTTATGAGTTGCGCTATTTCCTTAATGTTTGTACATTCGGCTACACTACCCCTTACTGGGACTGGGAGCGTTGGGAAAAGGAAATTGACAGGATGGCTCTTTATGGTGTAAATATGCCCTTGGCTACCGTGGCCAGCGAAGCCATTGCGGAACGGGTATGGCTGCGTATGGGATTGAACAAAGAAGAAATCCGTGAGTTTTTCACTGCCCCCGCACACCTTCCCTGGCATCGCATGGGCAATCTGAACAAGTGGGACGGTCCCTTATCTGATGCATGGCAACAGAACCAAATCGCTTTGCAGCATCAAATCCTGACCCGTATGCGCGAGTTGGGTATGCAGCCCATAGCACCTGCGTTTGCAGGTTTCGTGCCGGAAGGATTCGTGCAGAAACATCCCGACACACAATTCCGGCACATGCGGTGGGGTGGTTTTGATGAAGAGTACAACGCTTATGTATTGCCACCGGATTCACCTTTTTTCGAAGAGATAGGCAAACTGTTTGTCGAAGAGTGGGAAAAAGAGTTTGGAGAAAATACGTATTATCTCTCGGATAGTTTTAATGAGATGGAGCTGCCTATCGATAAGGAAGATAAAGAAGCGAAATATAAGTTATTGGCCGGGTATGGAGAAACGATCTATAAATCAATTGCAGCCGGAAACCCGGATGCCGTTTGGGTTACACAGGGATGGACATTCGGATATCAACATTCATTCTGGGATAAAGAATCGCTTAAAGCCTTGTTAAGCAATGTACCTGATGATAAAATGATTATCATTGATTTGGGCAATGATTATCCGAAATGGGTGTGGAACACCGAACAAACATGGAAAGTACATGATGGATTTTACGGAAAGAAATGGATATTCAGCTATGTACCCAACTTTGGCGGGAAAAACACCATGACAGGAGACTTGGACATGTATGCAAGCTCCTCGGTCAAAGCGTTACGTGCAGCTAATAAAGGTAACTTGATTGGGTTCGGTTCTGCCCCTGAAGGACTCGAAAACAATGAGGTTGTTTACGAACTGTTAGCCGATATGGGATGGTCATCAGATAGTATCGACCTGGACGATTGGATGAAGATATACTGCGAGGCCCGTTATGGAGGATATCCCGATGCCATGGAGGAAGCTTGGAAACTTTTTCGGAAAACAGCATATAGTTCTTTATATTCATACCCCCGTTTTACCTGGCAAACCGTAATACCCGATCAACGGCGGATCAGTAAAATCGACCTTAGTGATGATTACTTGCAGGCTATACGTTTGTATGCTAGTTGCGCTGACGAACTGAAAAGCTCTGAATTATACAGAAACGACCTCATAGAGTTTGTTTCGTATTATGTAGCGGCTAAAGCTGAAAATTTTTATAAGCAGGCCTTGAAAGATGATTCGGAGAATCGTGTTCTCGCAGCGCAACGTAATCTGCAACAAACTGTTGATTTGTTGATGGACGTTGACAGGCTGTTGGCCTCTCATCCTTTATATCGATTAGAAGAATGGGTGGAACTTGCGCGCAATAGCGGAACAACTCTTCAGGAAAAAGATGCTTATGAAGCAAATGCCAAACGCTTGATTACAAGTTGGGGTGGTATTCAGGAAGATTATGCTGCCCGTTTCTGGAGCGGGCTGATTAAAGACTACTATATCCCTCGTATACAGCTCTATTTCACAAAAGACCGGAATAAAATCCGAGAATGGGAGGAGCAATGGATCACATCTCCCTGGAGCAACAGTACGACTCCGTTTGATGATCCGGTCGAGGCTGCATTGAGTTTAATAGAGAAAACAAATAAGTGATAGCTTTTATGAAAAAGATTGTATTGGCATTCGACTCGTTTAAAGGTTCGGTCGGTTCTTTTGAGATAGCAAAAGCTGCCGAAAAAGCGATTCAGGAGGAATTACCCGACTGTCAGATTATACGTTTCCCCATAGCTGATGGCGGCGAAGGGACTACAGAAGCTCTATGCTCTGCCCTTCATGCTCAAACGGTGTCATGTCGGGTGCATGATCCATTCATGAAGCCAATTGAAGTATCGTATGGCATCGTAAACAATGGTGCGATGGCTATTATCGAAATGGCCTCGGCCTGCGGTCTGCCATTGATTGATTCAAATCGGAGAAATCCCATGAAGACTACGACTTATGGAGTTGGAGAAATGGTTGCTGACGCATTAAAACGCGGGTGTCGGGAATTCATTATCGGGATCGGCGGAAGTGCTACGAATGATGCGGGAATAGGTATGCTGAAGGCTTTAGGTGCACGCTTTTTAGATAGCGGAAACGGTGAGTTGGAGCCTGTCGGCGAAAATCTGATAAAAGTTCATCAAATAGATATTTCCCAATTAAATCCGGCATTGAAGGAAAGTCATTTTACGATCGCCTGTGATGTTAGTAATCCATTTTTTGGAGAAGAGGGTGCGGCCTATGTATATGCTCCCCAAAAAGGGGCAAATAGTTTGCAAGTGATAGAGTTGGACAATGGGTTGCGGCATTATGCACAGGTGATAAAGGAATATACAAATATGGATATATCACAGCTTCCCGGTGCTGGAGCAGCCGGAGGAATGGGAGGCGGCTTACTTCCGTTTTTGAATGCAGAATTGCAATCCGGAATAGAAGTTATATTGAAAACGCTTCGTTTCGAGGAGGTCGTCCGACAGGCAGACCTGATACTGACCGGAGAGGGGAAGCTGGATCACCAGACTTGTATGGGAAAAGCGCTGGACGGAATCTTACGTGTCGGTGAGAGATGTCAGGTTCCGGTGATAGCGTTGGGGGGAGCGGTCGAAGCCACCGAAGCGCTTAATAGGATGGGGTTTACTGCCGTACTGCCTATTCAACCTTTTCCGGTAACACTTGAAGAGGCGATGCAACCGGAGTTTACGAAAGAAAACATAGAGAGAACGGTGCGACAGGTGGTGAGAATCATAAAACAATTTACTAAATAATACTCAATGACAGCGATAGGCGCATTAATCGGGCTTTCATTATCCATACTGTTAATCATAAGAAAGCTTTCTCCGACATACAGTCTGATTATCGGAGCGATAGTCGGAGGGTTGTTGGGAGGACTATCTTTAAATGAGACCGTAACGGTGATGACCGAAGGAGTGAAAGAGGTCACCCCGGCGGTATTGCGGATTCTGACAGCCGGAGTCTTGTCAGGCATATTAATACAAACCGGAGCTACCACGGTCATCTCCAATGCGATTATAAACAAAATGGGTGAAAAACGGGTATTTATGGCATTGGCACTCGCAACGATGTTGCTTTGTACGGTAGGCGTCTTTATTGATGTGGCTGTGATAACCGTTGCGCCGGTGGCTCTTTCGATAGGCAAGCGTCTAAACCTGTCTCCATCTGTGTTACTTATTGCTATGATCGGGGGAGGTAAATGTGGAAATATCATATCACCTAACCCGAACACCATTATAGCAGCCGGAAATTTTAATGCAGATCTATCGGCTGTAATGTTTGCCAATATTTTACCGGCAGTGATCGGTTTGTTTTTCACTGTTTTTGTTATTGTCCGTCTGATGCCTCAAACAGTGAAAAACAAAAAAACGATGATGCAAACAGAGGATAAAGAGGAAGAGAGAAATTTGCCCTCGTTAAGAACCAGTCTGATTGCTCCTGTTGTTACGATTGTTTTATTGGCATTACGTCCTGCGGCAGGAATCAATATTGATCCTTTGATAGCTTTGCCGGTAGGTGGTTTATGTGGTGCTATCTGTATGAAACAATGGAAAAATATTCTTCCCAGTATAGAATATGGACTGCAAAAGATGTCTGTGGTAGCTATTCTGTTGATAGGAACCGGAACTATTGCCGGTATCATAAAGAACTCTTCTTTGAAAGATTGGATTCTTACAGGATTGGATCATGCTCATATGAGTGATGCATTGATTGCTCCTATATCAGGCGCGTTGATGTCGGCGGCTACCGCATCGACAACAGCCGGAGCGACACTGGCTTCTTCTTCGTTCGCTGAAACGATATTGGCTATAGGCATTTCTGCGGTTTGGGGAGCGGCTATGATTAATTCCGGAGCTACAGTTCTTGACCATTTGCCACATGGTTCGTTCTTTCATGCGACAGGAGGCGTATGCGAACTCAATTTTAAGGAACGTCTGAAGCTGATACCTTATGAATCGCTTATAGGGATAGTGTTAGCTGCCGGAACGACTATTTTATATATAATAAGTAATTAAAAGAATCAAATATTATGAATCCGAACAAACGGTTACTTTCGCTTGATGTACTTCGGGGTATTACTGTTGCCGGGATGATCTTGGTCAACAATACAGGAAAGTGCGGGTATAACTTTGCCGCTTTTGCACATGCCAAGTGGGATGGCTTTTCGCCGGCCGATCTGGTATTTCCGATGTTTATGTTCCTGATGGGTATTTCGACCTACATCTCTTTGTGTAAGTATGACTTCCAGTGTCGACCGGCCATTACGAAAATCATAAAAAGAAGTCTCTTATTAATATTTATAGGTCTGGTTATGGAGTGGTTCATTACATCAATCGATAGTGGTAACTATTTTGATTTGAGTCAGCTCCGGTTGATGGGAGTTATGCAACGGCTTGGGATTTGTTATGGTATTACAGCCTTATTGGCCGTAGCAATACCGCATAAGCGTTTTATGCCATTAGCTATTATCTTGCTGATTGTCTACTTTATTTTTCAGTTATTTGGAAACGGATTTGAAAAGAGTGCGGATAATATCGTCGGGATGATTGATTCGGCTATTTTAGGGGCTAACCACATGTATCTTCAGGGCCGCCAGTTTGTCGATCCCGAGGGGATACTTAGTACGATTCCCGCTGTGTCTCAAGTAATGATCGGTTTTGTTTGCGGAAAGATAATCATCGATATTAAAGATAATGACCGCCGGATGCTGAATCTATTCCTTATAGGTACCACGCTGTTGTTTGCCGGCTATTTGTTAAGCTATGCCTGTCCTTTGAATAAACGTTTGTGGTCTCCTTCGTTTGTTTTGCTTACTTGTGGGATTGCGGCATTGTCATTGGCATTGCTACTTTATATCATTGATGTGAAGCAGAATAAAAAGTGGTTTTCGTTTTTTGAAGCATTTGGAGCGAATCCGCTTGTAATTTATGTGTTTAGTTGCATAGCCGGAGGATTGCTTGTGCATTGGCATATCCATACGGCTGTATTCAATAATTTGCTTAACCCGTTATTCGGAAATTACTTCGGTTCATTTATGTACGGTGTATTTTTCCTCTTGTTCAATGGGCTGTTGGGATATATTTTGTTAAAAAGAAAAATCTATATAAAATTATAAATCAGAATGAAAAGAAAAAGTGTATACACGTGTCTGGTTATGCTGCTTATGTCGTTGGCTCTTCAGGCTAAAGACAAAGACGTAGCTGTTGCGGAAGCATTATTGAAACGTTTGCTGCCGTCATACATCGAGAGTTTTCAGTTTCAAAAATTAAAAGGAGAGAAAGACTGCTTTACGATAGAGTCCGTAAAAGATAAAATTGTAATCGGTGGAAACAACGCCAATTCAATGGCGATGGGACTGAACCATTACTTGAAATATTACTGTCTCACTACAGTGTCATGGTATGCGGATATAGCCGTTGAAATTCCTGAAGAATTGCCGATGGTTGGTGAGAAGGTCGTTTCGGAAGCGAGAGTGGATACTCGCTTTTTCCTGAATTACTGCACGTATGGTTACACGATGCCTTGGTGGCAATGGAAAGAATGGGAGCGCTTTATTGACTGGATGGCCCTTAATGGTATAAATATGCCTTTGGCAATTACCGGACAAGAAGCTGTGTGGTATAAAGTCTGGTCGAAAATGGGAATGTCGGACATCGAAATACGCTCTTACTTCACGGGACCACCGTATCTGCCCTGGCATCGGATGGCTAACATAGATCGTTGGAACGGTCCGTTGCCGATGGAATGGCTGGAACACCAGGTAAGCTTGCAGAAAAAAATACTCGCACGTGAGCGTGAATTGAATATGAAGCCCGTATTACCAGCCTTCGCCGGACATGTACCTGCCGATTTAAAACGGATCTATCCCGAGGCCGATATTCAACATTTGGGCAAATGGGCCGGCTTTGCTGATGCATACCGTTGTAACTTTTTGAACCCTAACGATGCTTTGTTTGCGAAAATTCAGAAACTATTTCTTGATGAACAAAAAAAACTTTTCGGAACCGATCATATTTATGGTTTAGATCCTTTCAACGAGGTTGACCCGCCCAGTTTCGAACCCGAATATTTGCGGAAGATAGCTTCGGATATGTACGCTACATTGACGGCTGCCGATCCCAAAGCCCAATGGATGCAAATGACGTGGATGTTTTATTTTGATAAAGATAAATGGACTTCCGAGCGAATGAAGGCTTTGCTGACAGGAGTGCCACAGAATAAAATGATATTACTTGATTATCATTGTGAAAATGTTGAATTATGGAAAAGAACAGAGCATTTTCATAATCAGCCCTATATTTGGTGTTATCTGGGCAATTTCGGTGGAAACACGACTTTGACAGGTAACGTCAAAGAAAGTGGCGCACGACTTGAGAATGCTCTCATTAACGGTGGAGGCAACCTTAAAGGAATCGGCTCTACGCTGGAAGGATTGGATGTGATGCAATTTCCCTACGAATACATTCTTGAGAAAGCATGGAACCTGAATGTAGATGATAATAAATGGATTGAATGTCTGGCTGACAGACATGTGGGATGTGTGTCGCAGTCTGTGCGCGATGCTTGGAAACGATTATTCAATGACATTTATGTACAGGTGCCGCGCACATTGGGTACTTTACCCGGGTATCGCCCTGCATTGAATAAGAACAGTGAAAAACGGACAAGTAATGTGTATAGCAATGTTGAACTACTAGAGGTCTGGAGAAAACTGAATGAGGCACCTTCTGACCGGAGAGATGCTTTTCGCCTGGATTTGATTACTGTAGGCAGACAGGTGCTTGGAAACTACTTTCTTGATGTGAAAATGGAGTTTGACAGGATGGTTGAAGCTAAAGACCATCAGGCTTTGAAAGCTTGCGGCGAAAAAATGAAGGAGATATTGAATGATTTGGATAAGCTGAATGCCTTTCATCCTTATTGTTCGCTGGATAAATGGATTGATGATGCGCGGAAGATGGGAGATTCTCCCCAGTTGAAAGACTATTATGAAAAGAATGCTCGCAACTTGATTACTACTTGGGGTGGAAGCCTGAACGATTATGCCAGTCGTTCGTGGGCAGGACTGATAAGTGATTATTATGCAAAGCGCTGGGAGGTGTATATCGATACATTTATCAAAGCAGTTGGGGAAGGTGTAGAGGTGGATCAGAAGCAACTTGAAGATGAATTAAAAGAAATAGAAGAAGGTTGGGTAAATGCAACTGATCGGAAGGATGTTCGAAAAGATGTTCATTCAACAACTGACGGATTATTATCATTCTCCACTTTTTTGTTCAGCAAATATCAAAGACTGGTGAAATAAATAAGAGACCTGTTTCATTTGTTGCTCGCGAATCATGCTATATCAGAAAGAATTAATATATTTGAAAGTAAGGACTTGATATAATAAGCTTTTTATTTTCATATTTAAAATGATTAAGATGTCCCAGAAATACTCACAGGATGAAGCCCAAGCTTTGGTTAAGGCTCTGAAAGAGGGGAACCAGCTGGCATTTAGTATTGTGTACAAGACATATGCGGCGCAGACCTTTTCTTTGGCATTTAAATATTTGCTGAATAAAGAATTGGCTGAAGATGCTGTGCAGAACTTATTCTTAAAACTCTGGCTGAAAAAAGAAGAAATCGACGAGACAAAACCTATAAACAGATACCTTTTTACAATGTTGAAGAACGATCTGCTCAATACGTTGAGAGACTCAAAGAAAAATATCTATTTACTTGAGGATTGCCTTTCAATGGTTTTGGAATTGGAAGACAATTCTCAAAACGAAAACCTTAAACAAGAACAAATGAACATCATACAGCAAGCTCTTGAGCAACTTTCGCCACAACGCCGCAAGGTTTTTGAAATGAAAGTTTCGGGAAAATACTCCAATCAGGAAATAGCCGATAAACTTAATCTTTCGATCAATACAATTAAATTTCAATATAGCCAATCTTTGAAGCAGATTCGCGCGACAGTGGGAGAGCTTAGCCTATTGTTGCTTTATTGTATGATGTAGTTTTATCTCTTTTTGCTGAAATGGAACGTTCTTTTGAATTAACACGGTTTAACGTAGTCTGTATAATACTTTTTTGTAACAGTGTGTATTACTAATAGATATTGAAATATGAAATCAAAAAAGAAACATACAAGTCAGGACCTTGAAATAGTTGACGGCATCGGGAAATATATGGATGACGACATTCAGAGGATAATAGAAGGCAAACAGCTCGAATTGGGCGACAGAGAATTGCCTCCTTTTGATGAATATCGCATTTATAAGAATATTCAGGAAGCCGTGATGCGGGAAGAAAAACGAAAGAACAGGAGAATAAGGATGCCATTGTTCTTTAAGTGGACGGTAGCCTGTGCAATTGTTTTGCTTGTGATAGGTGTAGGATATAATTTCTATCAAAGTCATAGTGAGGCAAACCTTGTTTATCGGGAGGTCTGTGCTGTAAGGGGTGAAAAGCTACTCGTATTACTTCCTGATGGTAGCCGGGTGTGGTTAAATGCCGATTCTAAATTGACTTATCCGGAACAGTTTGCAAAATACAACAGGAATGTTACGCTGGAAGGAGAGGCTTATTTTGAGATAGCAGAAAACAAGAAATCCCCTTTTCTGGTACTTGCCGAGAATGTGAAAATACAAGTGACGGGAACGTGTTTCAATGTAAAAGCATACGCTTCGGATAAGGTAATCAAAACTACACTCGACGAAGGAAGTATAAATATCGGGCATGTGCAAAGCCGCAGGCCTATGCAGCAAATGCTTCCCGGACAAACTGCAGTTTATGAAAAAAGGAGTAATGTAATAAAAATAAAAACTGATAGATATCACGATGATGCTTCGAGTTGGAAGAGCAACCGGCTTATTTTCAGAAATGCATCATTGAAAGAGGTGCTTACAACACTCTCGCGGCATTTTGATATAGAGATTACAGTTAAAAACGAAAAGATTGCTTCGTTTACGTACGACTTTGTTTGTAAAGGGAACGACCTGAACTATGTGTTGGAAGTGATGCAATCCATAACACCGGTTAGCTTTAAAAAAATATCAGAATATACATATACCGTTGAATAAGTAAACTTAATCTAATAACAAAAACAAATTTATGAAAGCACTTTTAAAGCCCATTGTATGGGTATGCCTTTTCTTCTTTGCGTATCAAAGTACGTATGCGCAGGCTCTTAAAATAATGAGCTATAATTGCCGGATGTCCGGGGAAATGACCGGTTACTCGGTGAAGGAGTATGCTGTATTTATCAGGAAATACAATCCGGATGTTGTAATGTTGCAAGAGATAGATTACAACACAAAAAGGAACAAAAATCAGGATTTCACCACTCAACTGGCTGCGGAGTTGGGATTGTTTTCCGTATTCGGGAAAGCGATGGATACTGGTGGTGGAGAATATGGAGTAGCTATCCTTTCAAAATATCCTTTTGTTTATCCTTAATTCCGCAACACTATAATTTAACTTTATTTATAAGTTCCTGAGCAACAAAAAGTTGCTCAGGATTTTGCCATGTCAGATTTTTCACTTATCTTAGTGTTGCAATTCAAAACAAGCGTAAATCGTAACAAGACATGGCAAAGGTACAAATAAAATCTGAAAAACTCACACCTTTTGGAGGAATTTTTTCAATCATGGAGCAATTTGACTCCATG
>NZ_GG774796.1:339144-346113 GCF_000163675.1 Bacteroides sp. D22
CCAAGTGGATCATGACAGCAAGGCAATACGTGCTGAATATCTATACAGAAAACCGGGCTTATGCAAGACCTTTCAAAACAGAATTCGGATAAGAATCCTTTCTTTCCGGTTAGAATCTGCGTATTACCTCAAGTCGCATCGTGGGGTAAGGGGATGGTGGCTACATATTGATGTTGTGCTGTTGCTTTTTACTGAAAGCTGCTACTAACGACTCATAAATCTACCCTTAATCGTGTATTGGATGATAGTTGCGGATTTTAGGTTTATATCAATAACAAAACTTTTGAAGGGATAGACGGAGCCAAAGAACCCCGGACGCTATTATATGTAGATATTCAGGAGCCGGGAACTTCAGACGTAATCAGGATAGGAACGACTCACTTGGATCATTCGACAGACCTGATAAGGAGCGCAATGGCCGAACAGATTAATGAGCGGATTGGTACGGGAGATACCCCGACACTGCTGGGGGGAGATTTTAATGCCCGGACCGACTCTAATGTGATTTGTGAGGTAATGAAGAACTGGCAGAGAATCTGTGATGATACATTCACCTATCCCGCAGATCAGCCGACAATCAAGATTGATTATATATTCGGACTTCCACAGAATAAGTGGAAAGTGAAGTCGTTTAAAGTTTTATCTAATCCGGAAGTATCTGACCACAGAGCTTTGTTTGCTGAAGTTGAATTTGTAAAATGAATGAAATATGAAATCAAACTATCTATATCTGCTATTTATATGTATCATCTCTTGCCTGTTCGTTTCGTGTAGTGATGAGGATAACAAGGGAGAAGAAATTCCGGAATGGAACCGGTTCAGAACAACTAACGTATTGGTTTATGCGCACTTGTCAGAGCAAAATTTATTTAGCTCTTGTAGTTATAAAGAGGTGGCGTCATCTATCAGAAACACTGTTCATGCAGTGGCATTGTTGGACAGGACGAACGCTGTCTATGGGCAAACTGCAATCATAAATACGGGTACGGAGACTGCTAGAGAGAGCAAGAAAGTGCCGGTGTTTGTACCTGTCAGCTATAGTAACGGAGAGAAAAAGATAATCGGCAGTACTGTGCTTTTTCCTTCTACTATTTCCGAAATGACACAATATGTAGTAAAAAACGATTGCAGATATCTTGAAACAAAAACAGAAGCAGTGAACGGAATAGATATGCTCTTCTGTTCTGTATCATTAAATAGTGAAGACCTTATAGCTCCGGCTGTCGACGTTTTCAAGAAAAAGGTAAACGAACAGACGGTTCTGGTAGGCACTGTTAAACGTGCGTTATTGCCTAATCTTGAGTCGGCAATTACTTCTAACTTAACTTCTGATACCTATTCTTTCGTAGAAGTGGAAAATAGAAATAGAGACTCCGAGTATTGTATATTTGTCCTGACTTCACATAAATGGGCTTTTAGGGGGGTAACCGAAACAAGTGTAAGCGGAGATTTACATTGTTTTCAATTACAAATCGAATCTTTAAAATAAAAAATGAACGGTCATGAAGCAATATATCAAAAATATAATGATCCTGATACTTGCCCTTCCATGGGGTTTGTTGTTGACAAATTGTAGTGATAGTAAGTCTGATTATTCGGACGACAACGCGTATCCGCCACCTACTGTAGAACTCACTTCTCCTTCCGAGATAGATGTGGTGGAGTATAACTCGACGGTGACTGTATCTGCCAGAAGTTTCTCTGCTGTGGGTATACACAGTATATATGCTACCTTGTTGAAGATGGATGAGAATGGAGAATATGAAGAGATAAACGCGACTGAACGTCAACGTTTAAAGATAGATACTCTGCAAACTGATATGACACTTGAATTTGACTTGAATGTCAAGGTCAACACGCGTGAAGCAGCCGGGATACTGGTAACATCAACGGACGTTTTGACAAAAACGGCACAAAAGGTAATACCTATTAAAAAGATAACCAAACTTCCATCCCAGATATTCACCGAACCATCAGATTTCCCTGTTTTAGTACCCGATGAAGAGGTTTCTCTCTCTGTAGTGATTCGTTCTGCTGTGGGCATTAAGTCTATAAAACATACGTTGTGTAATAAAGTACTGGGTGACCTGAAGGAATATACGACTATTCCGGTATCAGGCAATCCGTTGGAAATGGAGTTTATTTTGAAAACTGTCGTAGATAATAAAGATACTGGTGGAATTAAGATTGTGGTGGAAGATATAGAAGGGTTGAAAGAGGAAAAGATTATCAATATCGAAGGTCTTGAGGGTGTTGACAATAATGTTGCGCTTGTTTTCAGCGATATCGAAATGGCACCCGAATGGGAACATTCAACAGAACCGGATCAACCTTATATTTTCTCCATAGAGGGAATAATGATACGGGGTGTGCAGAAACATGTATTAAGCTTGAAGGAAATTAAAGGATATGGCTCAAAGGCAAATAGCGTAGACTTTGCTTTCATCAATATATGGAGAAATCCGAGCTTTGTTGCCGTTAAAAACAGAGGTTTCTCTTATGTCAGTGCGTCAAGAATTAATGGAGGGCCGATAGGGAGAGCTTATGATGTGAATGACTGGATCAAACCGGCAGGTGTTGCTACCAACAAAACGTTGTTTACTCTTATACCTGATGATAAGGTTACTGATCTTGGTATTGATGTGATGATGGCGAACGCGGCTTCGGACGTCAAGACTTTTGAGGCGTTGAATGTATTGGAAAGTATAGCTAAAGGAGGTGCCGATATGTTAATGCAAAGAGTCAATGCGTCTGATGGATATCCGAATGATCCTTGTAGTTTGCAGATAAAAGACGGTTCTTATATTGCCTTTGTTACTGCGGCGGGCAAATACGGTGTCATTCATGTTATTGAAGCCGCAAACGATATGGATGCATTAGTTGCCGGAGGATGTAAAATAGCTACTCCTACAGGAGTGGTAGGAAGCCAGGGGCCAGCCTATTCGGGAGCTGGCATAACCGGACTCACTTATGACGGTGTGGCATTACTCTATGGACGTACCTGTAAGTTGAAAATTGTGGTTCAGAAGTAATGTTGTTATAAATTAAGGAATAAAGGACAATACATTTATATTTTGATGTAAAAGTAAAGAAAGGTCGGCTCATAAAAGAAAATGAGTCGGCCTTGTTTTTAGATGTCTTTTTAAATATTGGTTATAATAGTTTTGATGTTATCTCATTAATTTGCGTATCAAACACGAAAATATTATTTTCCTTTATGCTTTTTGCCGGAAAAGCTATAACTTCGAAGCACTTTTTAATTTGAATAATAAATGTTAGATTTGAAGCAGCTTACAACTGATGTATGCCGGATTGCTACCGAAGTTGGATATTTTTTGAAAGAAGAACGAAAGAACTTCCGTCGTGAGCGTGTGGTGGAAAAACATGCACACGATTATGTGTCTTATGTGGATAAAGAATCTGAAGTGCGAGTGGTGAAAGCCCTTACTGCTTTATTGCCTGAAGCGGGATTCATTACAGAAGAAGGCTCTGCCACTTATCAGGATGAACCCTACTGTTGGGTGATTGACCCCTTGGATGGAACCACGAATTATATTCATGATGAGGCTCCTTATTGTGTGTCCATCGCTTTACGTAGCCGTACCGAACTTCTTTTAGGTGTCGTTTATGAAGTTTGCCGGGATGAATGTTTTTATGCTTGGAAAGGCGGAAAAGCGTTTATGAATGGTGAAGAAATTCATGTGTCGAACGTTGAGGACATCAAAGATGCATTTGTCATTACAGAATTACCTTATAATCATCTGCAATATAAACAGACTGCTCTTCATCTCATCGATCAGCTTTATGGGGTAGTGGGCGGTATTCGGATGAATGGCTCGGCTGCTGCCGCAATCTGCTATGTGGCTATTGGGCGTTTTGATGCTTGGATGGAAGCATTTCTCGGAAAATGGGATTATTCTGCGGCAGCACTGATTGTTCAGGAGGCGGGAGGAAAGGTGACTGATTTTTATGGTGAGGATCATTTCATAGAAGGACATCATATTATCGCAACGAACGGGAATCTTCATCCTTTCTTTCAGAAGCTCCTAGCAGAAGTCCCTCCATTGAATATGTAGGTGCTATTGCAACTTCAAATTTCTATTATTATGAAACACACACTTCTTATCAAAGACTGGCTTAGTTCCTTCTTATCTTTGCTATTTCCCCGTTGCTGCGTTGTTTGCGGCCGACCGTTAGCAAAGGGTGAAGAATGTATCTGTACAGTATGTAATATCAATCTACCCCGTACTAATTATCATCTTCGAAAAGATAATCCGGTAGAACGGCTCTTCTGGGGACAAATCCCTTTGGAACGGGCTACTTCTTTTTTCTTTTATGAGAAAGGAAGCGACTTCCGGTTGATTCTTCATCGGTTGAAATATGGTGGACAAAAGGAAATTGGTGTAATTATGGGGCGGTATATGGCTGCCGAACTTTTGTCTTCCAATTTTTTTCAGGGAATTGATGTGATAATCCCCATACCGCTTCATAAGAAAAAACAGCAAATCCGTGGTTATAATCAGAGTGAGTGGATTGCCCGTGGTATTGCTGCTGTAACAGGAATACCCATCGATACAGAATCCATATTGCGTAAGAAAAATACGGAAACGCAAACGCGTAAATCTGTGTTTGAACGTCGGGATAATGTGGAAGGTATCTTCGAGCTTCAGCATCCCGAAACACTTGCCGGAAAACACATATTGATAGTTGACGATGTGTTGACCACTGGTTCTACTACTCTGGCATGTGCTTCCTGCCTAGTGAATGTGGAAGGAATACGGATTAGTATATTGACGTTGGCAACGGCTTAAATTTGTTTCAAGAATGTATAAAGGGCTTCTCAAAGATGACTTTTTATAAAAAAAACGAGATTGAGAACCGAATGAATTAATAATTTCTTATATTTGCACTGTCGTAGATCGACATGTTTTTATGTTTTTGAAGAAAAAAAGCGTTTAGCTGATTTCTGTGCAAGCGAAAAGTCGAAAATTCAAATACGCACATGAAACAGTAAAATGCTCCTTGCGATATGCGGGGGGTGTTTCCTGTTTGTGCGTATAGGGCTTCGACTCCCTCGCTTGCGGATAGGCAAATGCCCTACCGCTTTTTTTGTATATACAGGGTTTGTAAAAGGGCGCAAACCATCATTTGTTATAAATGGAAAGAACAAAAAAGATATGCCCGCTTTCTCCTCAAAGCAATCGTGTGATTTGCTTGAGAATACCCTTCTTGGCTGCATCGCCATACAATCAAGAAATCATCCGGCTGGACATCTCTTATGGTATTCTTTCCTTCTTTTATGTATTTAAACCGATTTGAAATGAATGAAGATAGAGAAATAAACAGGTTCGGCTAAGACCCCAAGACGAGGTGGTTTATATCCAAACGGTAGGACTGCCTCGTCTATTTTTTCATTAAACAAATGAAGTGTCACGGCGAATCTATAGCAGCCAGTTGGTTGTGGTTTGCTATTTTTCGCCAAGATCTAATGTTATTTAAACTTTAAAGGCAAGTCAAATGGGACGGAGTGGTGTCTGACGGTTAAAAGGTCGAAAACATTACATTTATGTGTAACTACTTGCCTTTATCAAGAAACGATGATGTACGACCAGTATCAGAGGGGGACTAATGGATTTATCCGGGAGGTTCCCCTTATTCTTTCGTCTTTGTTCTCAAACTGATCCCCAAATCCCCAATATTCAGACTAAGCCGCCGTTTTCAAACTGAACCGCTGTCTTTGGAGTAGTAGCAAATCAGCGGGGATAAATTTTAGATTAGTCTGAAAAATCGGGGAACAGTTTAAAAGTTTGGGTAATGTGCTTTAGGGCAGCCTATACCAAAAAAGTTCGTTCCTGCACAGTTTTGAGCTAAACGAATGCATGCCTCGCCACCGTATCTCCGTTAGGTGTGCCAATAAGACTTTTTTAATTGCCCAAACAAATTATCTTTATTGCCTAGTCAGATTATCTCAATTAGCTACTTTTACTTCGTTCCACTATAATGGAACGAAATAAAAATAGCAAGTGGAACGAATCTGGATAGGCAAACGGATAAATAGAAATGCCCAATTAAAATCATTTCCTATGAATAGACGATTCGACTCATTCCATATGGGTTTTGAACAATTCGATGCTCTTTTCTATAACATGTTCAATTCTTCTAGCTCCTTCACTTTTCTTCTGTATTGCCGATAAACAAGGAGTTTGCAGGTGAATAGCCGCCCCTTCACCTTCTCTTCATCGTGAATCAAGTCAAATTGCTACTTTCAGATTCCACCATTAAGCAAGATTAGTAAAGCTATTTCGTAATTAGTTTCAACCCTATTTGAAACTAGATGTTTCACGCCGAGAAACAAAGTGTTTCAAGCAGTGAAACGAAGTGTTTCTCGGTGTGAAACGGATTGTTTCAAGCCTTGAAACAATTTTTGAAACTAATCGCTACAGGAGAAGAGATGGTGAAGTTGTTATCCTTCACCCGCAAATTCCTTATTCATCGGAGAGACAGAGAAAAGATGAAGGGGGACATGGAAAAATGGAAAATAAATATCCAATAAGAGAATTTATTCGATTCTGTTGTGATTCAATACCACACCGGTTAATCACTATTTAATTCCTTTTTGTACCGATATGATGTACCTACTTTTAGAGATATGGTTGTTCTGAGCCAAATCCCACAAGATATATTATTAGTCCTTTGGATGATAAGAAAGGTGAATAAATAGAAAAGCCACCCTTCTAGGTGGCTTCTTTTTTGCTCTTCCTCTTGGACTTGAACCAAGGACCCTCTGATTAACAGTCAGATGCTCTAACCGACTGAGCTAAGGAAGAATGTTTGCAATCAAGATTTTCAACTTTGCTCTTCCTCTTGGACTTGAACCAAGGACCCTCTGATTAACAGTCAGATGCTCTAACCGACTGAGCTAAGGAAGAATGTTTGCAATCAAGATTTTCAACTTTGCTCTTCCTCTTG
>NZ_GG774796.1:346269-374564 GCF_000163675.1 Bacteroides sp. D22
TGCTCTAACCGACTGACGCTAAGGAAGAATGTTTGCAATCAAGATTTCAACTTTGCTCTTCCTCTTGGACTTGAACCAAGGACCCTCTGATTAACAGTCAGATGCTCTAACCGACTGAGCTAAGGAAGAATGTTTGCAATCAAGATTTTCAACTTTGCTCTTCCTCTTGGACTTGAACCAAGGACCCTCTGATTAACAGTCAGATGCTCTAACCGACTGAGCTAAGGAAGAATGTTTTTCTCAATTGCGATGCAAAAGTACTAGGTTTTTTTGAAATATGCAATATCTTTGCAAAAAAAATATTAGGAATGGACAAAATAATAGGATTGGGCAACGCCCTGGTAGACGTACTCGCAACCCTGAAGGATGATACTCTTTTGGATGAAATGGGTTTACCCAAAGGAAGCATGCAGCTCATCGATGACGCTAAGTTACAGCAGATTAACACAAAATTTTCACAGATGAAAACCCACTTGGCAACAGGCGGATCGGCAGGAAATGCCATCCTCGGACTGGCTTGTTTGGGTGCTGGAACAGGGTTTATCGGAAAAGTGGGAAATGATAATTATGGAGAATTTTTTCGTGAAAATCTGCAGAAAAATAAGATTGAAGACAAATTATTGACCTCGGATCGACTGCCTTCCGGTGTGGCATCCACTTTTATTTCACCGGATGGAGAGCGCACTTTCGGAACCTATCTGGGAGCAGCGGCTTCTTTGAGAGCAGAGGAACTGACCTTGGATATGTTTAAAGGTTACGCGTACCTATTTATAGAAGGCTATCTTGTTCAGGACCACGAAATGATTCTTCACGCCATTGAACTGGCTAAAGAAGCCGGTTTGCAGATTTGTCTCGATATGGCTAGTTATAACATTGTGGCTAATGATCTGGAATTCTTCACCTTGTTAATAAACAAATATGTCGACATTGTCTTTGCAAACGAAGAGGAAGCGAAAGCCTTTACCGGCAAGGAGCCGGAGGAAGCTTTGAGAGTGATTGCCAAGAAATGCAGTATTGCTATTGTAAAAGTGGGGGCAAATGGTTCTTATATCCGCAAAGGGACAGAAGAAATAAAGGTTTCGGCCATTTCGGTTCAAAAAGTGGTAGATACTACCGGTGCCGGTGATTATTTTGCTTCCGGATTCTTATACGGATTGACTTGCGGATATTCGTTGGATAAATGTGCGAAAATAGGTTCTATTCTCTCGGGAAATGTTATTCAGGTAATCGGAACAACGATACCACAGGAACGTTGGGATGAAATTAAGTTAAATATTAACAGGATTCTGGCGGAATAACAAAGGATTGAGCTACTTTTACGACTCATTTAGATTGAAAGAGGTATGAAAAAATTGCTGAACAGGCAGATAGCTATTGTTGCAGTAGCGGTGATAGCAACAGTTGCTTTCTTTAGTTTCAAGAGTGGAGACGACCGTAATTTCCAGATTGCAAAGAATCTGGATATATTTAATGCGATTGTGAAAGAACTGGATATGTTCTATGTAGATACCATTGATCCGAATAAAACGATTCGGGAAGGAATCGATAATATGCTTTATACGCTGGATCCTTATACGGAATATTTCCCGGAAGAAGATCAGAGTGAACTGGAGCAGATGATTAAAGGATCATTTGGTGGGATGGGTTCTTACATTGCTTATAATACGAAACTAAAACGTTCGATGATTTCTGAACCTTTTGAGGGAACGCCTGCTGCAAAAGCCGGTCTGAAAGCGGGAGATATACTGATGGAGATTGACGGACAGGATCTTGCCGGTAAGAATAATGCGGAAGTCAGCCAGATGTTACGCGGACAGGCAGGTACCAGTTTTAAGCTAAAGATTGAGCGCCCGAATGAGAAAGGTGGACGTACGCCGATGGAGTTCACGATTGTACGTGAGTCTATTCAGAATCCGGCGATTCCTTATACTGCCGTATTGGATAATAATGTAGGTTACATTAGCCTTAGCACTTTTTCCGGCAACCCTTCCAAAGAGTTTAAGAAAGCATTTCTGGATTTGAAGAAACAGGGAGCTACTTCGTTGGTGATAGACCTCCGTAGTAATGGCGGTGGATTGCTGGATGAAGCAGTAGAAATTGCGAATTATTTCTTGCCGCGTGGAAAGGTGATTGTAACGACCAAAGGGAAAATCAAACAAGCTAGTAACACTTATAAGACATTGCGCGAGCCGTTGGACTTGGATATTCCGATTGCGGTATTGGTAAATAGTGGAACCGCTTCTGCTTCCGAAATCTTATCAGGTTCTCTGCAGGATCTCGACCGTGCCGTTATCGTTGGTAACCGTACCTTCGGAAAAGGACTGGTACAGGTTCCCCGCTCTTTGCCTTATGGCGGAACGATGAAAGTGACTACCTCCAAATATTATATTCCAAGTGGACGTTGTGTACAGGCTATTGACTACAAGCATCGTAATGAAGATGGAAGTGTAGGAACCATTCCTGACAGTTTGACTAAGGTATTCCATACGGCTGCCGGACGTGAAGTACGCGACGGAGGTGGTGTAATGCCGGATATTGTTATCAAACAGGAGAAATTACCGAATATCCTCTTCTATCTGGTACGCGATAATCTGATTTTTGATTATGCAACTCAGTATTGTTTGAAACATCCTACCATCGTTGCTCCGGAGAAGTTTGAGGTGACAGATGCCGATTATAATGATTTTAAAGCGTTGGTGAAGAAAGCTGATTTCAAATATGACCAGCAAAGCGAGAAAATTCTGAAAACGTTGAAAGAAGCTGCCGAGTTTGAAGGGTATATGGATGATGCTTCAGAGGAGTTCAAGGCACTTGAGAAGAAGTTAAATCATGATCTTGACCGCGACTTGGATTATTTCTCATCTGATATAAAGAAGATGATTGCTACTGAAATTATCAAGCGTTACTATTACCAACGTGGTAATATCATCCAGCAGTTGAAGGATGATGACGGTTTGAAGGAAGCGATGAAAATTCTGAATGATCCGGTGAAATATAAAGAAATGCTTAGTGCTCCGGCTGCTAAGGAATAAATGAATATATTTCAAACATAGATATATGCGGAAAACGCGGTTTTGTTACCAACAAGCCGCGTTTTCTGTATATCTATATTTAATTGTAAATAGTCATGTAAGGTCATGCCTGGACACAGATATTTGTGTCCTTAATCGATCTTTATTGACGAATCAAAGGTAGGGTAAAATAGAATCTGCTCCCCTGGCCTTCCTGGGAGCGCAACCAGATACGTCCACCCATCTTCTCTACTAACATTCTGCAAAGAGTTAATCCCAATCCTGTTCCCTGAACAAAATCGTCGACCTTTCCAAAGCGCCGGAAAATTGTGGCAATTCTTGCTGCCGGAATGCCGATGCCGCTATCTTTAACGTAGAACTCTACAAAATCCTCCTTTTCCCGATAGCCGAAATGAATTTCTCCTTTCGGGGTAAACTTCGTAGCGTTACTAAGCAAGTTACTTATAATTTGTATGATGCGATTCCAGTCTCCCGAAGTATACATGTCCGTATCTACGTCGTCCAGAATAAGTTTGACACCGTTTTGCGTCTTATGACAGAATTGTTGTTCCAGCTGCAGGCAGATATCTATTAATTTGATCGGGCGGATATTGAATTTTAGAGAATCAGCTTCAAGTGATGCCAGATCCAGAATATCATTGAATAGATTCAGCAGCATTTCCGAATTTCGTTCGATGATTTCCGAATATTGATTCTTCTCTTCTGCAGATGTTGCGTAAGTGATTAGTTTGGAGAATCCTACAATGGCATTGAGCGGGGTACGTATTTCATGACTCATGTTTGCCAGAAAAGCAGATTTCAATCGGTCCGACTCTTCCGCTTTGATTCTGGCAGCCTTTAGTTCTTTCTGTTGCTGGGCATTCGTCTGTTCCGCCTCCCATTGTTGGGATATATCACGGCACATACACAACAGATACTCTTTATCCAAAGGAAAGATACGGTTTTCGTAGTGATGTAAAACACCATTCAACATAAGATCGTGTCTGGCTGTTGAACTTTCTCCTGTGAGAATCACCTTATCCATATTCTTGCGGACACTTTCATAAGCCTCTTTGGGCAGAATGTCTTTTACGTTAGTGGTAGTGATATTGTTGGGGCTGATACCTTCTACGTGATTAGTTGCCGGAGAAGAAGCAAGCTCTATAATATTGGCGTCATGGTCGAAGACGGTGAGCATGTCAGGAAGAGCATCCAGTATCCGGGTACTATATTTATCACGAAAACGTCCTTTGGAGGGAGAGGAAGAATCTGAAGAATGAGAGGAAAGGAAATCTATTTTCTTCTCTAATTGTTCGATTATTTCTAAAAGATCCTCCTTTGTTTTGTTTTCGTAATTTCTCATAGAAGATTCATTATTATTCATTAGAATGTTGTAGAAGTTGTTTTATCTGTTGCAAATATAAAACAATATTCCGAGATGCTGACAGCCTCCCTAGTTATTATAATATAAAAAAAACGGATAGCTTTTGCCCTACTAATCAGAATGTTCTATCTTTGCATCCATTATATATAAATGATTTACAATATGTCTACAGAATTATTCTCTACTCTGCCCTATAAGGTGGCAGATATTACACTTGCTGATTTCGGACGCAAGGAAATCGATTTGGCAGAAAAAGAAATGCCCGGCCTGATGGCTCTTCGCGAAAAGTATGGAGAATCCAAACCGTTAAAAGGTGCCCGCATTATGGGGTCGTTGCACATGACCATTCAAACGGCTGTGCTGATTGAAACATTAGTGGCTTTAGGAGCTGAAGTACGTTGGTGCTCTTGTAATATATATTCAACGCAGGATCATGCTGCTGCTGCGATAGCTGCTGCCGGTGTACCGGTATTTGCATGGAAGGGCGAGACTCTTGCCGATTATTGGTGGTGCACGTTGCAGGCATTGAGCTTTGACGGCGGCAAGGGACCGAATGTGATTGTAGATGATGGCGGTGACGCGACAATGATGATCCACGTGGGTTATGATGCTGAAAATAATGCTGCCGTATTGGATAAGGAAGTACACGCGGAGGATGAAATAGAACTGAATGCTATCTTGAAGAAAGTGTTGGCAGAAGACAGTACTCGCTGGCATCGCGTAGCGGAAGAAGTGCGTGGCGTATCTGAAGAGACTACGACAGGCGTACACCGTTTGTATCAGATGCAGGAAGAAGGCAAATTGCTGTTCCCGGCATTCAATGTAAACGACTCGGTAACGAAATCTAAGTTTGATAATCTGTACGGTTGCCGCGAATCGTTGGCCGACGGAATCAAGCGTGCAACAGATGTGATGATTGCCGGAAAAGTAGTAGTGGTATGCGGTTATGGTGATGTGGGTAAAGGCTGTTCTCACTCCATGCGTTCTTATGGAGCGCGGGTGCTCGTGACGGAGGTAGACCCGATCTGTGCACTGCAGGCTGCAATGGAAGGTTTCGAAGTAGTGACGATGGAAGAGGCTTGTCTGGAAGGTAACATCTTCGTGACTACGACAGGTAATATCGATATTATCCGTATCGACCACATGGAGAAAATGAAAGACCAGGCTATCGTTTGCAACATCGGCCATTTCGATAATGAAATTCAGGTAGATGCTTTGAAACATTATCCGGGCATCAAATGTGTGAACATCAAACCACAAGTAGACCGTTATTATTTCCCGGATGGACATAGCATTATCTTGTTGGCCGACGGTCGTCTGGTAAATCTGGGATGTGCAACAGGACACCCGTCATTCGTGATGAGTAATTCATTTACCAATCAGACATTGGCGCAGATAGAACTGTTCAACAAGAAATATGATATCAATGTATATCGCTTGCCGAAGCATCTGGACGAGGAAGTGGCTCGCCTGCATCTTGAAAAGATCGGTGTGAAACTGACTAAGCTGACTCCCGAACAGGCCGCTTATATTGGTGTATCGGTGGACGGACCTTATAAAGCAGATCATTATAGATACTAATTTGATTTACGATTAGACGATTTACCATTTACGATTGATAAATAAGGGAGATTGATATTCCACTGTTATCAATTGTAAATGTTAGATTGTCCGGTCGTATTTATTTTTATATTCAAACTTCAATCGTAAATAGTAAATCGTGTCATCGTAAATGAAAAAGTTTCTTCCTGACTTAATAGCCATTCTGGCTTTTATCATTCTTTCTTTCGCCTATTTTTTTCCGGCTGATATCGAAGGTCGTATCTTGTTTCAGCATGACACGGCTGCCGGAGTCGGTGCAGGACAAGAATCGAAAGAGTATCTCGAGCGTACCGGAGAACGTACGCGCTGGACAAACTCGATTTTTGGAGGTATGCCTACTTATCAGATGTCTCCGAGTTACGACTCGACAACGTCCCTGAAAGGGGTGGAGAAGGTTTATCGCCTCTTTCTCCCGGATTATGTAGTGCTGACTTTTATCATGATGCTGGGATTCTATATCCTCTTGCGGGCGTTTGGAATATCGGCCTGGCTGGCAGGATTAGGCGGAGTGATATGGGCATTCTCTTCCTATTTCTTCATTCTGATACCGTCAGGGCATATTTGGAAGTTTGTGACATTGGCTTATATACCACCTACGATTGCAGGTGTCGTTCTGGCTTACCGGAAGAAATACCTGTTGGGCGGAATCGTTACGGCCCTGTTCATCGCCCTTCAGATTCAGTCGAATCACATTCAGATGAGCTATTATTTCATGTTTGTGATTCTGTTTTTTGTAGGAGCGTACTTTGAAGATGCTTATAAAAAGAAAGAACTGCCCCATTTCTTCAAGGCCAGCGCAATTTTGGCATTGGCTGCCGTGGTAGGAGTTTGTATCAATATCTCCAATCTGTATCATACTTATGAATATAGTAAGGAGACGATGCGCGGCAAGAGCGAATTGAAGCAGGAGGGCGCTGCGGCTAGCCAGGCAAGTAGCGGGTTGGACCGTGACTACATAACCAACTGGAGTTATGGTATCGGCGAGACATTGACGTTGCTGGTTCCGAACGTAAAGGGAGGAGGATCAGGGGCTACGATGTCGCAAAGCGAAGTTGCTATGGCAAAGGCCAATCCAATGTATAGCGGCATTTATTCGCAGTTGCCGCAATATTTCGGTGAGCAACCGTGGACAGCCGGTCCTGTATATGTCGGGGCATTTGTGATGTTCCTGTTCGTATTGGGTTGTTTCATTGTGAAAGGTCCTCTGAAATGGGCATTGCTAGGAGCTACTATTTTCTCGATTCTGCTTTCATGGGGAAAGAATTTCATGGGATTGACGGACTTCTTTATCGATTACGTCCCGATGTACAATAAGTTCCGTGCCGTATCTTCCATTCTGGTGATTGCTGAATTTACCATTCCTTTGTTGGCGATTTTTGCCTTGAAAGAGATTTTGAGCAAACCGGATACGCTAAAGTTGAAAGAGAACCGTGGAGGGGTGGTTGCCACTTTGGTACTGACTGCTGGTGTTGCGTTGGTTTTAGCTGTTGCTCCGGGTGCTTTCTTCTCCGGTTTTATTACGACACAAGAGATGGCTGCTTTGAAACAAGCACTTCCAGCCGAACATTTGGCTCCGTTTGTGGCAAACCTGACTGAAATGCGTGAAGCTATTATTGCTTCGGACGCATGGCGTAGTTTCTTTATTATAATGATTGGTTGCCTGTTTTTATTCTTATATCAACAGCGGAAGTTGAAAGCTTCTTTCACATTGGCTGGTATTGCGCTTTTATGTTTGATAGATATGTGGAGCATTAATAAACGCTATTTGAATGACGAACAGTTTGTGCCGAAATCCAAACAGACAGAAGCGTTTGTTAAAACACAGGCGGATGAGATGATCCTTCAGGATACTACTTTAAATTATCGTGTGTTGAACTTTATAGGCTTCCCCGGTAATACGTTTAATGAAAACAACACGGCATACTGGCATAAGAGTGTCGGTGGTTATCATGCAGCGAAGCTCCGTCGCTATCAGGAAATGATCGATCATCATATCATGCCCGAAATGCAGGAAACCTATCAGGCGGTGGCTACTGCCGGCGGACAGATGGACAGTGTAGACGCTTCCAAATTCCGTGTACTGAATATGCTGAATACAAAATACTTCATTTTCCCTGCCGGCGAGCAAGGGCAGGCTGTTCCTGTGGTAAATCCTTATGCATACGGTAATGCATGGTTCGTAGATAAGGTGCAGTATGTAAATAATGCAAATGAAGAAATCGACGCTTTGAATGATATTCTTCCAACGGAAACAGCCGTAGTGGATGTGAAGTTTAAAGAACAATTGAAAGGTGTGACAGAAGGATATAAAGATTCTCTATCTACCATCCAGTTGACTAGTTACGAGCCGAATCGTTTGGTCTACAAGGCTTCCACTCCTAAAGACGGAGTTGTTGTCTTCTCCGAAATATATTATCCGGGATGGCAGGCGACTATTGACGGTCAGCCTGTCGATATTGCCCGTGCAGATTATATCTTGCGTGCGATAAATGTACCGGCAGGGGAACATACCATCGAAATGTGGTTTGATCCACAAAGCATACAGGTTACAGAAAGTATTGCTTATGCGGCACTGACTTTGTTGTTGATCGGAGTTATAATCTTTGCGTTGATGCAGCGCAGCAAGATAGCGAAGAAGCCTTAAGCGAAATGTAATAGTCATTAACCTTCATGATGTATTGTAAGGTTGTAAAATAAGGGCGGCACTCCTCCTCACAAAGAGCGCCGCCCTTATTTTACATTCACTAAAAAAATATGAAAAAACAAACGCTGTTCATAGAAACATATTAAGTGTAATGTTTTTGAGAGTAGTTGTTTATTGTTTGTTCATTGAAAAAGGAAAATATGAATATAAACAAATAGTTTGTGGATAGTCTTATTATGCTGTAAGCTACTAAATTTGTAGCCAATAATAGAGCATTATGTTATGAAAAGACTACTATTCATTTTTTCCTTTTTTTTCTTGTTCGTGTTACGTGGGAACACACAGGAGGTAGAGATTCTGACATTAGAGGATTGTCTCCGCATTGGTATTGACAATAACTTGTCGTTAGAAGGGAAACGTAAAGAAATACAAAAAAGTAAATATGGCGTATCTGAAAACCGTTCGAAGCTGTTGCCGCAAATAAATGCGATAGCCGGTTATAGTAACAATTTTGATCCTCCGGTGTCCGTCACAGACGGATCATCTTACGGTGTTCCTTATAATATAACGCAGACGCTGCAACATTCTGCTAATGCAGGACTGGAAATGCAGATGCCGCTTTTCAATCAGACTCTTTATACTTCTATGTCCATAGCTAAAGTGATGGAAGAAATCAGTCGTCTGTCTTATGGAAAAGCCAGGGAAGATGTTATTCTTCAAATCAGTAAGATGTATTATCTCGGACAGGTCACGGCCGAACAAATCATGCTGATAAAAGCTAATATCACCCGTCTGGAGGAATTGAGAGATATTACACAGGCTTTCTTCGATAACGGAATGTCTATGGAAGTCGATCTGAAAAGAGTCAATATCAATTTGGAAAATCTGAAGGTGCAATATGACAATGCACAAGCAATGATGAAACAGCAATTGAATATGCTGAAATACATTATGGATTATCCGGCTGAAAAGGAAATCGCGCTGACACCGGTAAATACCGATAGCATTACTACGGTAGCCCTGACCGGCTTGTCGGAAAATATCTATGAACTTCAACTCTCACAATCGCAAGTGCAACTGGCGGAACGGCAAAAGAAGATCATTACTAATGGATATATCCCTTCTCTTAGTCTGACAGGTAGCTGGCGATATGCTGCATATACGGATAAAGGTTATCATTGGTTCCACTCCGGTCCGTCCAATCAATGGTTTCGTTCCTATGGAGTGGGGCTAACCTTGCGTATTCCGATTTTCGACGGACTGGATAAAACCTATAAAATAAAGAAGGCGATGATCGATATAGAGAACAAAAGGCTGGCATGGGAAGATGCCCGGAAGAATCTGCAAACTCAATATCTGAATGCTGTGAACGACCTGATGAACAATCAGCGTAACTTTAAGAAACAGAAGGATAACTACTTGCTTGCCGAAGATGTGTACGCAGTCACTTCCGACCGTTACCGGGAAGGCATTGCTTCTATGACGGAAGTGCTGCAAGATGAAATGCAGATGAGCGAAGCTCAAAACAACTATATCAGCGCACATTATAACTATCGGGTGACTAACCTGATGCTGCTTAAACTGACCGGACAAATAGAATCATTAGTCAAATAATACGCAAATAACAATCATAAATATGGAAACAATGGAAAATAACCTTCCTTCCGCTACTCATCAGGAGAAAGCAAAAAAAATGAAGAAACTTCGTCGCTGGCAGATTGCTATCAGCCTTTTCGGAGTGGCTATTATTGTTTGGGGAGTGATTGAAGTGATCTGCCTTTTTTTGAATTATAGCCAGACGGAGACTAGTAACGATGCACAAATAGAACAATATGTGTCTCCTATCAATCTACGTGCTTCAGGTTACATTGACAAAATCTACTTTACAGAACATCAGGAGGTACATAAAGGAGATACTTTGCTGGTACTGGATGATCGTGAATATAAAATTCGCGTAATGGAGGCTGAAGCTGCCTTGAAGGATGCGCAAGCCGGTGCGACCGTCATCAATGCTACACTCAATACCACGCAGACAACAGCATCTGTTTACGATGCGTCTATTGCCGAGATTGAAGTACGGTTGGCGAAACTGGAAAAAGACCGGAAACGATATGAGAACCTCGTGAAACGAAATGCGGCTACTCCTATCCAACTTGAACAGATTGTCACTGATTATGAAGCTACGCGTAAGAAGCTGGAAGCTACGAAAAGGCAGAAAAAAGCAGCTCTTTCCGGTGTAGATGAAGTGTCCTACCGTCGCATGAATACCGAAGCGGCTATTCAAAGAGCAACAGCTGCGCTTGAAATGGCTCGGTTGAATCTTTCCTATACGGTTGTAATAGCTCCTTGTGACGGAAAGCTCGGTCGTCGCTCATTAGAGGAAGGACAGTTTATTTCGGCAGGGCAGACCATCACCTATATTCTTCCCGATACCCAGAAATGGATCGTTGCCAATTATAAGGAGACACAAATCGAGAACCTGCATATCGGACAGGAAGTATTTGTCACAGTAGATGCCATTAGCGATAAAGAGTTTAAAGGCAAAGTCACCTCTATATCAGGAGCTACCGGATCTAAATATTCATTAGTGCCGACGGATAATTCGGCAGGTAATTTTGTGAAGATTCAGCAACGTATTCCCGTACGAATCGATTTCACCGATTTATCGAAAGAAGATAACGAACGATTAGCAGCAGGCATGATGGTAGTAGTGAAAGCCAGACTCTAATCCCTCCGCCTCTTCTGTCTATATACAGTGCCTTATAATTTTTAATTTATATTTTTAATTAGTCCGATGCCCTCTTATCCTAAAAATTATCCTTTCTATGGTTGGATGCCCAAGCCGTTGGGTATTATCATTCTGTTATTTTTCTTTCTGCCGATTCTTACGGTAGGCGGGGTTTATTCGGTGAATAGCACCGAAATGATGAGCGGGCTTGGCATAATATCCGAGCATATCCAGTTTGCCAACTTTGTTACTTCTATTGGTATGGCAGCCTTTGCTCCTTTCCTATATCAGTTGGTGTGTGTACGGCGGGAGAAGATGATGTGTATTGTCGGGTTTGCGTTCATGTATATATTCAGTTATATCTGTGCAAAGACAGACAGCGTTTTTCTGTTGGCGCTTTGTAGTCTTCTGACGGGTTTCTTGCGTATGGTACTGATGATGGTCAATCTGTTCACACTTATTTGGTATGCGGGTGGAATGGAAGCTACCCGCAATATTACTCCGGGGTTGGAGCCGAAAGATACTGCCGGTTGGAATAAATTGGACATTGAAAGATGTGTGAGTCAGCCGGCTGTTTATCTGTTTTTTATGATTCTAGGACAGTCGGGCACAGCATTGACGGCTTGGCTGTCCTTTGAATATGAGTGGAAATATGTGTATTACTTTATGATGGGGATTCTCCTGATCTCTATTTTGCTCTTGTTTATTACCATGCCGAATTATAAGTTTCCCGGAAGGTTTCCTATTAATTTCCGTAAGTTCGGCAATGTCACTGCATTTTGCATCTCGCTGACTTGTCTCACGTATGTGCTGGTTTATGGAAAAGTACTCGACTGGTATGATGACGAATCTATCCGTTGGGCGACAGCTGTAAGTATTCTGTTTGCGGGAATTTTTCTATATATGGACGTAACGCGCCGGTCGCCTTATGTTTTGCTGGATGCGTTCAAACTGCGTACTATACGTATGGGAGCATTACTTTACTTATTATTGATGGTGATAAACTCCAGTGCTATGTTTGTCAATGTGTTTGCAGGAGTGGGGATGCATCTCGATAATCTGCAAAATGCTTCATTAGGTAATTGGTGTATGGTAGGTTATGCTATTGGCGCCGTGATTGCTATGGTGTTGGGAGGTAAAGGGATACATTTTAAGTATCTGTTTGCGATGGGATTCTTCTTCCTGTCTTTATCAGCTGTTTTCATGTATTTCGAGGTACAGACTGCAGGAGTTTACGAGCGTCTGAAATATGCAGTTATCATCCGTGCCACAGGCATGATGATTCTGTATGCGCTGACGGCTGCTTATGCCAATCAACGTATGCCTTTTAAATATCTTTCCACCTGGATCTGTATTATGCTTACTGTGCGTATGGTTGTGGGACCGAGTATTGGCGGAGCAATTTATACAAATGTTTTGCAAGAGCGGCAACAACACTATATAACCCGTTATGCGCAAAATGTGGACCTGCTTAATCCGGATGCTTCCACTTCCTTCCTTGGTACGGTACAGGGTATGAAATATCAGGGAAAGAGTGAGACGGAAGCCCGTAACATGGCTGCTATATCTACCAAAGGGCGTATTCAGGTGCAGGCCACGCTCTCTGCACTCAAAGAGATGGCGGGATGGACAATTTATGGTGGGTTAATTTGTATGATATTTGTGCTCGTTGTTCCTTATCCTAAACGAAAATTGCTAACTTAGCGTCGTTTTTGATAATGATCTGTTAATATATTAGTATGATGGATAGCGGACAAGATCGTTTATTGCAGTTTGATCGCGATTTATTAAGTGGGAAAAATATATGTAGTTCCGAAGGGATATTTGTAAATTTTCCACCCTCACTGAAGAAACCTTTTCAAATGAAAGGGCTGGGGCTGATTATTTGCCGCCAGGGTAATTTCCAGTTTTCGCTTAATCAGAAAAAGCATTTCGCAGGAGCAGGCGAAAGTTTGTTTATTCCCGAAGACGGCGAGTTTCAGGTTTTGCAAGAGTCGGAAGACATGGAGGTGCGGATTTTGATCTATCAGATAGAACCGATCCGGGATATTATGGGGAATCTGGTTGTTTCCATGTATATGTATTCCCGCCTTACTCCCGAAGAACCTTCTTGTGTATGGTCTACTGGTGAGGAAGAAGAGATTGTAAAGTATATGTCCTTATTGGACAATGTGTTACAGTCGGAAGAAAATTCATTTAAACTTTATGAGCAGAAATTACTTCTACTTGCATTGACGTACAGGATTTGCTCTATTTATAATCGCAAACTCGTCAATGACGGGCGGGAAGTGGGAGGACGCAAAAATGAAGTCTTTATTCACTTGATCCAGTTAATCGAAAAATATTATATGCAGGAACGGGGTGTTGAGTTTTATGCGGATAAATTGTGTTTGTCTCCTAAATATCTTTCTGCCGTTTCTAAGAGTATCTGCGGATATACCGTGCAGGAACTTGTATTCAAAGCTATCATTCGTAAGAGCATCTCATTGCTTAAAAATACGCAGAAAGATATTCAGGAGATTTCAAATGCCTTCGGCTTCCCCAATGCTTCTTATTTCGGTACGTTCTTTAAGAAGCAGGTTGGGGTTTCACCGCAGCAATATCGGAAGAATCTTTAAACGTTTATTCTTTTTCACCATAGGCAAGATCGCCTGCATCGCCCAGTCCCGGAACAATGTAAGAATGTTCGTTGAGTTCGGGATCGATGGCTGCGCACCAGATTGTTGTCTTGTCTTCAGGAAATACATTCTTTATATGATCGATAGCCTTTTGGCTGGCGATAATCGAAGCAACATGAATTTCGGCAGGGTGTCCTTTGGTCAGCATTGCCTGGTAACTAAGTTCCATACTCCCTCCTGTTGCCAGCATAGGGTCGGTGATAATCAGCGTTTTGTCATCAATGCGGGGAGAAGCGATATATTCTATATGTATATCGAATTTTAGCGTATCTTTATATTTGCGGTAAGCGGAAACAAACGCATTCTCCGCCCTGTCGAAATAGCTAAGGAAACCTTGATGGAAAGGCAGACCAGCACGCAGGATCGTACTGATTACTAAATTGTTGTCCGGTGTACTGACCGGAGCGATTCCCAGTGGTGTCTGGATGTTCTTTACCGAGTATTTAAACTCTTTACTCATTTCATAAGCCATGATTTCTCCGATCCGTTCGATGTTACGGCGGAAACGCAGGCGGTCGTTCTGAACTTCTACATTTCTAATTTCGGATATGTACTGGTTTAGAATCGAATTAGTTTGGCCAAAATCAATTACTTTCATATTATATTTTAATCAAATTTTAATCTCATTTTCATAGTATTGATAACATACTGGCTTGCAAAGTAAACGATAATCTTTCAAATTGCAATATTCAGTTTGCAGATATTGTTAGGAATTTATAAAAGAGTTTCAATTAGGGAAAAATTTCTCTAATACCTTCTTCCTTTCCAAAGAAAGTATTACTTTTGTAGCCGGATTTACAAGGGGGTATCCAAAGCTCCCCATGTTAAGGTGAAAAGAGATAGAAAACAAAATACCAATTTTAATTAATTCAAAGAAAATGGCAAATTTAGATTTAAGCAAGTACGGCATCACAGGTGTGACTGAGATTTTGCACAATCCGTCTTATGATGTTTTGTTCGCTGAGGAAACAAAACCGAGTCTGGAAGGCTTTGAAAAAGGTCAAGTTACTGAATTAGGCGCTGTGAATGTAATGACAGGTATCTACACCGGTCGTTCTCCTAAAGATAAATTCTTCGTTAAGAATGAAGCTTCTGCTGATTCTGTATGGTGGACTTCCGAAGAATATAAAAACGATAACAAACCATGTACTGAAGAAGCTTGGGCTGACTTGAAAGCTAAAGCTGTAAAACAACTTTCCGGCAAACGTTTGTTCGTTGTTGATACTTTCTGTGGTGCTAACGAAGCTACTCGTATGAAAGTACGTTTCATCATGGAAGTAGCTTGGCAGGCTCATTTCGTAACTAACATGTTCATTCGCCCGACTGCTGAAGAACTTGCTAACTACGGAGAACCTGATTTCGTATGTTTCAACGCTTCTAAAGCAAAAGTTGACAACTACAAAGAACTGGGCTTGAACTCTGAAACTGCTACAGTATTCAACCTGAAGACTAAAGAACAAGTAATCCTGAATACTTGGTACGGTGGTGAAATGAAGAAAGGTATGTTCTCTATCATGAACTACATGAACCCGCTTCGTGGTATCGCTTCTATGCACTGCTCTGCTAACACTGATATGGAAGGAACTAGCTCTGCTATCTTCTTCGGATTGTCTGGTACAGGTAAGACTACTTTGTCTACTGACCCGAAACGTAAATTGATCGGTGACGACGAACACGGATGGGATAACGAAGGTGTATTCAACTACGAAGGTGGTTGCTACGCTAAGGTTATCAACTTGGATAAAGAAAGCGAACCAGATATCTACAATGCTATCAAACGTGACGCTTTACTTGAAAACGTAACTGTTGACGCTAACGGTAAGATTGATTTCACTGACAAGAGCGTGACTGAAAACACTCGTGTTTCTTATCCTATCTATCACATCGAAAACATCGTTAAACCGGTTTCTAAAGGTCCTCACGCAAAACAAGTTATCTTCTTGTCGGCTGATGCGTTCGGTGTATTGCCTCCAGTATCTATCCTGAACCCGGAACAGGCTCAATACTACTTCTTGTCTGGATTTACAGCTAAATTGGCTGGTACGGAACGTGGTATCACTGAACCGACTCCGACATTCTCGGCTTGTTTCGGTGCTGCTTTCTTGTCATTGCACCCAACTAAATATGCAGAAGAACTGGTTAAGAAGATGGAGATGACTGGTGCTAAAGCATACTTGGTTAACACTGGATGGAATGGTTCTGGTAAACGTATCTCTATCAAAGATACTCGTGGTATTATCGACGCTATCCTTGACGGTTCTATCGACAAAGCTCCTACTAAGGTTATTCCTTTCTTCGACTTTGTTGTTCCTACAGAACTTCCGGGTGTTGATCCGAAGATCCTTGACCCACGCGACACTTACGAATGTGCTTGCCAATGGGAAGAAAAAGCTAAAGATTTGGCTGGACGTTTCATCAAGAACTTCGCTAAATTTACTGGTAACGAAGCTGGTAAGGCTTTGGTTGCTGCTGGTCCGAAACTCTAATTGGAGAATCAGATATAATATGGAAGGCGGTTCGATTTCGAACCGCCTTTTTTATTGCTATACTGTGTCTTTCTATGAAAAGGAATACTGTCTGTTTAGTTTTTTTTCCTATATTTGTCAAAACGAGACTATTTACTTTTAAAGACAGCTATGACGTATCTGGATACAGACAAACAGACCTATGCGGATTTAAGCATAACGGAGACTGCAAACAATGAGCAGTTTCTTTTCTCTTTGTTTTCTAAAACAGAGACGAAAGAAGGAAAATCATTGATGATGAACTGGGTTATGTATCCGCTAAGTGATTTGGATATGATCCGCAAAAGGCAGGAGGCTGTTGCGTGGGATGCTTTACCTGAACTTCTTTTGAATGAAGAAGAACTGGATTTTATTGAATATTATCTGGCTTATCGCGACCAGATCAGGGAAGCACACGTCTTACTGTCATGTGCTACTGTCATAGATCGCCTGTTGAGATATGATTCAACCCGTTATGTTATTTGTCGGGGAGTGAAATTGGTAATACATTTGCTGCATTGTTTGGAGAGGTGGGCGAAAGAATTGGATGAGGATGCCCCACAATTGATGAAGGAGTCAGCCCGTATGGTGAATGATATTTTGTCCGGAAGTGAATTAGGTGAAGTCTTGGAACAGACTTCTGGCGAAGAAAGGCGGCTATCTAATTATACGATAGATAAATACGATTATCTATTTCGATGTACCCGTTTGTTGTCTTTGAAAGAATTATTATCAGTTTTGTATTTATTGGATGTCTGTCGGACAGCCCACCGGGTAGCGAGAGAGAAAAATTTCTGTTGTACACCGAAAGTGGTGGAAACAATGGATTTTTCGGTTGAGGGTGTAGTTCATCCTTTTGTGAAAAATGTACGGGAGAATAGCTGGGTGATGTCTCGGGGAAATATCAGTATTTTTACGGGTTCTAACATGGCGGGAAAGTCAACCACTTTAAAAGCACTGACTTTGGCTGTCTGGCTGGCGCATTGTGGACTGCCTGTCCCGGTGAAGTCAATGGTTTGTCCTCTTTACGAAGGTATTTATACTTCTATTAATTTGCCGGACTCTTTGCGTGACGGGCGAAGCCATTTCATGGCAGAGGTTCTTCGTATAAAAGAAGTGATGCAAAAAGCGCTTACAGGAAAACGTTGTTTGGTCGTTTTGGATGAAATGTTTCGCGGAACTAACGCTAAGGATGCTTTTGAGGCTTCTCTTGCAGTCAATGAATTATTGAAAAGATTCTCTTGTTGCCATTTCCTTATATCAACTCATATTCTGGAGTATGCGAAAGCATTTGAAAAAGATCCTGCCTGTTGTTTTTATTATATGGAAGCGGAAATTATTGACGATGCATTTGTTTGTCATCATCGGCTATTGCAGGGGATTTCGGAGGCTAGGGTAGGATATTGGGTCGTGAAAAAACTACTGGCCGGTTTGATATAGTTTCACCTTATTATTGTGTCCATTAAGACAGTATTTTATTTTTATTAAAGGCATATTTTGATTACTTTTGTACAAACCATATACGAGAGAATAATCTTGAATAATAATGCGACAACCATGAAGAAACTCTATTTCTTTCTTATCTGCTCTTTGTTTCTTGTCTCCGGACTTTACGCGGGTGAAACTGATTATACCCAAGGACTTTCCATCTGGTTTGATACTCCCAATACTTTGCAGGGGTATGCCGTGTGGTATGGGGGAAGACCGGATCTGTGGAAAGGTGGTGATAAACCGGAAACAGCAGGAAATGCAGGTCATAATCCGGATCCCGCTTGGGAATCGCAATCATTACCGATAGGGAATGGTAGTTTAGGTGCGAATATCATGGGGTCGGTGGAAGCTGAACGTATTACCTTTAACGAAAAAACGCTTTGGCGTGGCGGCCCGAATACGGCGAAAGGAGCGGACTATTATTGGAATGTCAATAAACAGTCGGCTCATCTTTTAGATGAAATACGTAAGGCATTTACGGAAGGAAATCAGGAAAAGGCTGAAATGCTGACACGTCAAAACTTCAACAGTGAGGTGTCTTATGATGCTGACGGAGAAACACCTTTCCGTTTCGGCAGTTTTACTACCATGGGAGAGTTTTATGTAGAAACGGGATTGAATATTATAGGGATGAGTGACTATAAACGTATTCTTTCTTTGGACTCTGCAATGGCAGTTGTTCAGTTTAAAAAGGATCATGTGGTTTATCAGCGCAATTATTTCATTTCTTATCCTGCCAATGTGATGGTGATGCGTTTCAGTGCGGATCAACCGGGTAAACAAAACTTGGTTTTCAGTTATGCGCCTAATCCGGTGTCTACCGGGAATATGGCTTCTGACGGTAATAAAGGACTGGTGTATTCCGCATCTCTGGACAATAACGGAATGAAATACGTCGTTCGTATTCAGGCGGAGACAAAAGGCGGAACCTTGTTTAATGCAGATGGAAAACTGACGGTGAAAGGTGCGGATGAAGTAGTGTTTTATATTACGGCTGATACTGATTATAAACCTAACTTTGATCCGGATTTTAAAGATCCGAAGACGTATGTGGGTGTCAATCCGGAAGAAACAACCAAGGAATGGATGAATAACGCAGTGTCACAGGGGTATACTGCTTTGTTTAGTCAGCATTACAATGATTATGCTGCTTTGTTCAACCGGGTTAAATTGAACCTGAATCCGGCGATCAAGGGAAGAAATCTGCCGACTCCCCAGCGTTTGAAAAACTACCGGGCAGGACAGCCGGATTATGATCTGGAAGAATTATATTTTCAATTCGGCCGCTATCTGTTGATTTCAAGTTCCCGTCCGGGCAATATGCCGGCGAATTTGCAGGGTATCTGGCATAATAATGTTGATGGACCGTGGCGTGTGGACTATCATAATAATATCAATATTCAGATGAATTATTGGCCGGCTTGCTCCACTAACCTGAATGAATGTATGCTTCCATTGGTCGATTTCATTCGTACGCTGGTAAAACCGGGCGAAAAGACCGCGAAATCTTATTTCGGTGCCAGAGGATGGACGGCATCTATTTCCGGCAATATATTCGGATTTACTACTCCGTTGGAAAGTCAGGATATGTCGTGGAACTTCAATCCGATGGCAGGTCCCTGGCTGGCTACTCATATCTGGGAGTATTATGATTATACAAGAGATCTTACATTCCTGAAAGAAACGGGTTATGAGTTGATAAAAAGTAGTGCGGACTTTGCTGTCGATTATTTGTGGCATAAACCGGATGGAACATATACGGCTGCTCCATCTACTTCGCCGGAACATGGCCCTATCGATCAGGGTGCTACCTTTGTGCATGCTGTTGTACGTGAGATTCTGCTGGATGCAATCGAGGCGAGCAAAGTGTTGGGCATAGATAAGAAAGAACGTAAGCAGTGGGAGCATGTGCTTGCCAATCTCGTTCCTTATAAAATAGGACGGTATGGTCAGTTGATGGAATGGTCGGTAGATATTGATGATCCGAAAGACGAGCATCGGCATGTGAATCATTTGTTCGGACTGCATCCGGGGCATACGGTTTCTCCGGTCACCACTCCCGAACTGGCGAAAGCTGCTAAAGTAGTACTGGTGCATCGTGGTGACGGGGCTACCGGTTGGAGTATGGGCTGGAAGTTGAATCAATGGGCGCGTTTGCAAGATGGTAATCATGCTTATACCTTGTTTGGCAATTTGTTGAAGAACGGTACGCTGGATAATTTGTGGGATACACATTCGCCTTTCCAGATTGACGGAAACTTTGGCGGAACAGCCGGTATTACCGAGATGTTGCTTCAAAGTCATATGGGTTTTATTCAGTTGCTGCCTGCTTTGCCGGATGCATGGAAGGAAGGCTCTGTTAGTGGTATCTGTGCAAAGGGAAATTTTGAAGTGGATATGGTTTGGGAGAATAATCAGCTGAAAGAAGCTGTGGTTCATTCCAATGCGGGAGGAAACTGTGTGATAAAGTATGCTGATAAGACTCTTTCTTTTAAAACGGTGAAAGGGCGTAGTTACCGGATTGAATATGATGTGACTAAAGGACTTATTAGACAGTAAATAGAAAATATCGGAAAATTAGAAAGTAGGAATGGTATTAGAGTATTTGAAATTGTTCGTGACGTTTGCGAAGATTGGAATGTTTACTATTGGTGGCGGTTATGCCATGATTCCGTTGATTGAACGGGAGATCGTTGCCAAACAGTGGATGAGTAAGGAAGAATTTATGGAGATGTTTGCCTTGACGCAGTCACTACCGGGTGTGTTTGCTGTGAATATTTCTATTTTTGTAGGATATAAGTTGTATAAAGTGGGTGGGAGCCTGGTATGTGCTTTGGCTACGATTCTTCCCTCCTTTGTTATTATGATGCTGATAGCCATGTTTTTTGCACAGTTTCAAGATAATGAGGTAATGATTCGCATCTTTAATGGAATACGTCCTGCCGTGGTAGCGTTGATTCTGTTTCCTTGTATTTCTGCTGTAAGAGCTCTGAAACTGAAATACCTTCAGTTGGTTGCTCCTGCCATAGCTACTCTTTTGATTTGGCAGTTTGGACTGTCTCCTATTTATATTGTATTGGCAGGAATTCTGGGAGGATTGGTATATACATTGTGGTTGAAAGAAAAAATAATGAATAAAGAGGTATGATATATTTGCAATTACTTTGGGTGTATCTTAAAATAGGTATGTTCGGTTTTGGAGGTGGATATGCGATGCTTTCCCTTATTCAACATGAGATAGTGGATATTCATCATTGGCTGACTCCCCAACAGTTTACGGATGTGGTGGCGATTTCGCAAATGACTCCGGGGCCGATTGGTATCAATAGTGCTACTTATGTAGGGTATGCGGTAACGCAAAGCGTGTGGGGAGCGGTGCTAGCTACGGTAGCGGTTTGTTTACCTTCTTTTATTCTGGTGTTGCTCATTTCTTATTTCTTTGCGAAGTGCAAGGATAACAAGTATATTAAGGCGGCTATGTCCGGACTGTTACCTATGTCGGTTGCTCTGATTGCTTCGGCTGCATTACTTATGATGAATAGAGAAAATTTTATGGACTATAAAAGTATCGGTATTTTTGCGGTAGCCTTTTGGGTTACATGGAAATGGAATCTTCACCCTATCCTGTTGATTTGTCTGGCGGGTGTGGTAGGATTGTTGTTGTATTAGTAATGCTTGTGATACTTGCAGAAAAAAAATAAAATCCCGGTAAAACACTGCGTTTCACCGGGATTTCTATTATAATATAATGAAAGAATGGTTAGTTCTTGTTGGCACGTTTACGTTCGATTTCGTCCAAAATCACTTTACGCATACGCATTGCCTTTGGAGTAACTTCTACATATTCGTCTTCCTTAATATATTCCAGTGCTTCTTCAAGTGAGAACTGGATAGGCGGAATCAGACGTACTTTGTCATCCGAACCGGAAGCACGCATATTCGTCAGCTTCTTCGATTTGGTTACGTTGATAACCAAGTCGTTGTCGTGAGAGTGCTCGCCTACTACCTGTCCTGCATAGACTTCGTCCTGCGGGAAAATAAAGAACTTACCGCGATCCTGTAATTTGTCGATGGCATAAGCAAAAGCTGTTCCGCTTTCCATAGCAATCATAGAACCATTGGTACGACGTTCAATTTCTCCTTTGTGCGGCTGATATTCTTTGAAACGGTGTGCCATAATGGCTTCACCGGCAGAGGCCGTCAGTACATTGGTACGCAAACCGATGATACCGCGTGAAGGCATATTGAATTCAAGATTGATGCGTTCGCCTGTATTTTCCATCTTTACCATTTCACCTTTACGGCGGGTAACCATATCAATAATCTTGCTGGAATATTCTTCCGGTACGTTGATGGTCAACTCTTCAATCGGTTCGCATTTCACACCGTCGATTTCTCTGAAGATAACCTGTGGCTGACCTACCTGCAATTCATATCCCTCGCGGCGCATTGTTTCAATCAATACAGAAAGGTGGAGTACACCACGGCCGGAAACAATCCATTTACCGTCTTCTTCACTCTTTCTTACGCGGAGGGCCAGGTTCTTGTCGAGTTCCTTCATCAGACGGTCGTGGATGTGGCGTGAAGTAACAAACTTACCATCCTTACCGAAGAAAGGAGAATCGTTGATAGCAAACAACATACTCATGGTCGGTTCGTCAATTGCGATGGGTGGCAGTGCTTCCGGACTTTCGAAATCACAAACTGTATCTCCAATCTCGAATCCGTCGATACCTACCAGCGCGCAGATGTCACCGGAAGAAACCTCATTTGTTTTCACACGGCCTAAACCTTCGAAAACATGGAGTTCTTTAATTTTGCTCTTGAACATATCGCCGTTACGTTTCACAAGCGTTATATTCATACCTTCTTTTAATGTACCACGATGTACGCGACCTACGGCAATACGACCGGTATAAGAAGAATAATCCAGAGAAGTAATCAACATCTGGGGAGTACCTTCCAATTGTTGCGGTGCCGGAATGTTTTCGACGATACAATCCAGTAGCGGAGTGATGCTGTCAGTTTGTTGCTGCCAGTCGGTGCTCATCCAGTTGTTTTTGGCGGAACCGTAAATCACGGGGAAGTCCAACTGATCTTCTGTTGCGTTCAAGCTGAACATCAAGTCGAAAACCATTTCGTAAACTTCTTCCGGGCGGCAGTTAGGTTTATCTACCTTATTAACTACCACAATGGGTTTCAAACCGATTTCGAGCGCCTTTTGCAGTACGAAACGAGTCTGTGGCATCGGACCCTCGAAGGCATCTACCAACAGAATACAGCCATCGGCCATATTCAATACACGTTCTACTTCACCACCGAAGTCGCTGTGTCCCGGAGTATCAATAATATTAATTTTTGTACCGTTGTAATTGATGGATACGTTTTTGGAAAGAATCGTTATACCACGTTCGCGTTCCAAATCGTTGTTATCCAGGATAAGTTCACCACTATTTTGGTTGCTGCGGAATAAATTTCCGGCCAATAGCATCTTGTCAACCAGCGTTGTTTTCCCATGGTCAACATGGGCAATGATTGCAATGTTTCGAATATTTTGCATATAATACCTATTATTTGGCTGCAAAGGTACGAAAATAGGATTAGAAATATGCGCAATGATAGCAATTTTTTCTTGTAAATCGTTGTGTGATATAAAGATAATGCCTATCTTTGCACGCTCAAAAGAATAATTTATCAATTAAAATTCTAAGAATTATGTATTTAGACGCTGCTAAAAAGCAAGAAATCTTCGGAAAGTACGGAAAGTCTAACACTGACACCGGCTCAGCTGAGGCCCAAGTGGCATTGTTTTCCTACCGTATTTCTCACCTGACTGAGCACATGAAGCTCAACAGAAAAGATTATAGTACTGAAAGAGCGTTAACAATGTTGGTAGGTAAGCGTCGTCGCTTACTCGACTACCTGAAAGCAAGAGATATCGAAAGATATCGTGCTATTGTTAAAGAGCTCGGTTTGCGTAAGTAATCTACTTGTCGCGAAAAGATTTAAAGCCGTTCTTCATGATAGAGGAGCGGCTTTTTTTAGTTTCTTCTTTTTCTTCCTGATAATCGTATTTTCTTTAGTTATAATTGTATTCATATAAAGATTTTGCTATTTTTGCAGCTTAATTATTATAATTTATCACCTTTGATAACTAAAATGCTTTCAAAATGGATACAAGTAAGATTGTTGGCGAGAAAATTAAAGCCCTCCGCGAAGATAAATCAATAAGCATAGAAGAGTTGGCGCAACGTTCAGGTTTGGCTATCGAACAGGTTGAACGTATTGAGAATAACATTGATATACCTTCTCTCGCACCGCTGATTAAGATTGCGCGTGTGTTGGGAGTACGTCTGGGTACTTTCCTCGACGATCAGGATGAAGTCGGACCGGTGGTTTGTCGTAAGAAAGAAGCCAAAGATGCGATTAGTTTTTCCAATAATGCGATTCACTCTCGCAAACACATGGAATATCACTCGTTGTCCAAGTCAAAGGCGGACCGTCACATGGAACCGTTTATTATCGATGTGATGCCGACGCAAGATACCGACTTCGTGCTTTCTTCTCATGAAGGAGAAGAGTTCATCATGGTTATGGAAGGTATCATGGAAATCAGCTATGGCAAGAACACTTATCTGCTGGAAGAGGGTGATAGCATTTATTATGATTCCATTGTTCCTCATCATGTACATGCTTATGAGGGACAGGCTGCAAAAATCCTGGCAGTAGTTTACACACCGATTTAATGAAATAGTAGGAACCAAGACTTAAGTATAATTACATGCAATTATTTGATCGTACTTTGGGGCAGTGGCTGGAACACTGGGCTGAAGAGACTCCCGATAAGGAATATATCGTATATTCCGACCGAAATCTCCGTTTTACCTGGAGTCAGTTGAACCGTCGTGTGGATGATATGGCAAAAGGGCTTATTGCCATTGGTGTGGAACGTGGTACCCATGTGGGTATCTGGGCGGCTAATGTTCCCGATTGGTTGACATTGCTATATGCCTGCGCGAAGATTGGTGCGGTATATGTTACAGTGAATACGAACTACAAGCAATCGGAATTGGAGTATCTTTGCCAGAACTCGGATATGCATACGCTTTGTATTGTGAATGGTGAGAAGGATAGTGATTTTGTGCAGATGACATACACGATGCTTCCTGAATTGAAGACTTGTGAGCGTGGACATTTAAAGAGCGAACGCTTTCCGTATATGCGAAATGTAGTATATGTAGGTCAGGAAAAACATCGTGGTATGTATAATACAGCGGAGATCCTGCTGTTGGGAGATAATGTGGAAGATGACCGTTTGAACGAACTAAAAAGCAAAGTGGATTGTCACGATGTAGTAAATATGCAATATACATCGGGCACTACCGGCTTCCCGAAAGGGGTGATGTTGACACATTATAATATCACCAATAATGGATTTCTGACGGGGGAACACATGAAGTTCACGGCAGATGACAAACTTTGTTGTTGCGTTCCGTTGTTCCATTGTTTTGGGGTAGTATTGGCTACCATGAACTGTCTGACTCATGGTTGTACACAAGTGATGGTAGAACGTTTCGACCCGTTGGTTGTGCTGGCCTCTATTCATAAAGAACGTTGTACGGCTCTTTATGGTGTGCCGACTATGTTTATCGCCGAGTTGCATCATCCGATGTTCGATCTCTTTGATATGTCTTGTCTTCGTACAGGTATTATGGCCGGTTCGCTGTGTCCTGTCGAACTGATGAAGCAGGTAGAAGAGAAAATGTATATGAAGGTGACTAGTGTATATGGACTGACGGAGACTGCTCCGGGTATGACTGCTTCTCGTATTGATGATCCGTTCGATGTACGTTGTAATACGGTAGGACATGATTTCGAATTTACGGAGGTGAAAGTGATTGATCCTGAAACAGGTGAAGAATGTCCGGTTGGGGTACAAGGTGAAATGTGTAACCGTGGTTATAATACCATGAAAGGATATTATAAGAATCCGGAAGCAACGGCGGAAGTGCTTGATGAAAACAACTTCTTGCATTCCGGCGACTTGGGTATTAAGGATGAAGATGGAAATTACCGGATTACCGGACGTATCAAAGATATGATTATTCGTGGTGGCGAGAATATTTATCCGCGCGAAATAGAAGAGTTTCTTTATAAGCTTGATGGAGTGAAAGATGTTCAAGTAGCTGGTATTCCTTCTAAAAAGTATGGTGAGGCAGTCGGAGCATTTATTATTTTGCAGGAAGGAGTACAAATGCAGGAAGCCGATGTACGTGATTTCTGCAGAAATAAGATATCCCGTTATAAGATTCCGAAATATATTTTCTTTGTGAATGAATTCCCGATGACGGGTAGTGGAAAGATTCAGAAGTTCAGATTGAAAGATCTGGGACTGCAACTTTGCAAGGAGCAGGGAATAGAGATTATTTAGAAACTCATGATTATTTAAAGACACACAAAGTTTTTCGATTATAAACAGTGAACGGTGAACTCTCTGCAATCAATTATGCAGTTTGTTCACCGTTCACTATTTGTATGCTCTTATCCGGTTTTGTCTCCGGCGTCAGGTTGCGTGTTATTAAATGAAATCATCGCCCAGTTGCATTTGGGCGTCGTTTACATATTTACGGATAGCATGTTCTTCATCTTTGCGGCAAATCAAAAGAACATTGTCTGATTCGGCTATCAGAAATCCTTCCAGTCCATCGATAACGGCCAGTTTGCCTTTCGGAAGTACTACCATATTATCTTTACTATTATATATAAGTGAATGGCACTTCAGCGTAACATTGCCTTCCGGGTCTCTTTCCGATAAATCATAAAGTGATCCCCAAGTTCCAAGATCGGACCAGCCAAAATCTCCTAATGATACATACACATTATCCGCTTTCTCCATAATGCCGAAGTCGATGGATACATTAGGACATGCTGGGAAGTTTTCTTCGATGAATGCTTTCTCCTTGTCGGTGGCATAAATATCTTTTCCCGGTGCCAGTTTGGAAGCTAATTCAGGCAGTAAATCTTCACTTGCTTTGATGATTGTATTTACATTCCACATAAATAGGCCGGAATTCCAATAAAATTCTCCGCTCTCTACAAATACTTTAGCTAATTCCAGTTCCGGTTTTTCAGTGAATGTTTTTACTTTATAGAAGTTTTCTCCTGCGGGTTCGTCTATTTGTATATATCCATACCCTGTTTCCGGGCGATTGGGTTTAATTCCTAATGTCAGTAGCTTTTCCGAGCGTGAAACAAAATCAAGTCCTTTTTCGATAGCGGCAAGAAACTCATCCTCTTTTAAAATTAAATGGTCTGAAGGAGCGACTACGATATTGGCGTTCGGGTTCAGTGCCCGGATGTGGTAAGCGGCCCATGCTATACACGGAGCGGTATTTCGTCTTGCGGGTTCCAGCAGAATCTGTTCTTCGTTCACTTCGGGCAATTGTTCCTTCACTAAGTCCGCATACATTGCATTGGTAACGATGAAAATATTTTCTGTTGGGATAACCTTTTGGAACCGGTCGAAAGTCTGTTGTAAAAGTGAACGGCCCGTTCCGAAGAAATCTAAGAATTGTTTGGGCAATGTTTTGCGGCTAAACGGCCAGAAGCGGCTTCCAATGCCGCCACCCATAATCACGCAATAATTATCCTGGTTTGTCATGATAGTGACTCTATTTTAAAGTTTCTGCTAATGTACGGTTTATTCTCTGAATAGAGAAGTGTTTAAGATATGTTTTATTATTTTTTTCTCCTTTTTTTTGCCAAACTATTGTGGAATCAAAATAATGTCGTATCTTTGCACCGCAATTGAGAAATCAAGTATGCGCCCAGATGGCGGAATCGGTAGACGCGCTGGTCTCAAACACCAGTGGATTCACTTCCATCCCGGTTCGACCCCGGGTCTGGGTACTGAAGCGGAGAAAGTAGAAATACTCTCTCCGTTTTTCTTTTCTACTCCTCGTAACTCGTTGGTCATGGCTCAGTCTGAAACCTTGGGGGATTGCGTTAAAATTCTTATTTTTGCATCATGAAAACATCCTCTTCCCAAACGATTGATCCTGTTGCTTCTTTAAGCTTGTTCTTGCCTTCAGGAATCCTTGATTACTTTACCCTAGTCAATCATGTTTCTCAGGATACTTGCTTTATTCTTTATTTAGAGGAGAAAGCCACTATTCCTGCTGAGTACTCTGATCTCCATCTTCACTCAAAAGGTTTCCTCCCTGAGATTGAAGTTCAGGACTTCCCTATCCGTG
>NZ_GG774795.1:0-50173 GCF_000163675.1 Bacteroides sp. D22
GCAATAAGGACAGGAAGCCCCCTTGCCAGCCGTATGTAAAAAGACCGTCAATGAGCCAACAGCTTCAGAGATACCATCTTGTTGCAGATTATCGTAACCAAGACTGAATCTGAAATCATGAAATAATCCCCTATTTGTAGGAGTATTTTCTTTTTTTGATGTATATTTGTACGTTGTAGATATGGCTTGTTGCATTGTAACTCTTAATGATGTGGTGTCTTTAAAGTTACTAAAAAGCAAACATATCTACAACTTTTTATAGGATTAAGAAAGAAGAAGAGGAAAACCGTCGAAATAAAAAAGAGATTACCACCAAATTTGACGAAGAACCAAATCGTTGGTTCTTCGTCAAATTCCGTGCTAGTAAAGCTCATTGAAAGGTTGATGGATAAAGGGATATCGGCATATTAGAAATAGCAAATAAATTATCCAAGCTATATGCATCTTAAAGTACCCCGGAATAGCCATGAATAAGGTTATTGAACATAAATAAGTAGCACGGAATTTGATTAAGAACCAAATCGTTTGCAGGGGGCGCGCTGATATAAATGCAGGAAACTATCATACCAATGTTTTTCAAGAAAATGATAAATCGGATAAGTCCATATCATAGATTTATTTAGTACCTTTGCCGTCCTAATTTATATAAAAAGAAAAAATGAGTAAAGAATACACACTCGCAGATTTCACAGATATTTTCGATTACTCCACAGGCTGGTTCAGCGACAGTAGCATTTGTAGTCTATTCTATCAGATATTCAAACGATTCCCTTCTATGAAAATGGTGAAATATAAAGTAAACCAGGATTTCCTGAAAGAAATCAAAGAACTTTATCAGCAAGACGATGCGTTCGATATATTCGAGCATATATATTGCAATCATTTTGAGAATGAAAAAGAGGAAGAGGAGGAAGAAGAAGATACATCTACAAAAGAGTTATATGATTGCATCGTTATCTGCAAGAAGAATTTAATGATTGGCTATTTTGATAATTGCATAAAAATAGCCTATTCCAATATTGATAAGGAAGAAATCGATCGTATCAATCAAATTTGCGAAAACCACAAAAAGGAGAATGAGAAACTGAACAACCTATTTATAGTAACATACGCTCATAACTACTTCAGCCTGAAACAATCGCAAATCAATAAGCCGGCCATTCAGATTGACCGCCACTATAACAATGATTTCGCTCCCGTAGCCGCTGAAATCGAAAACTTCCTATTAGAGGAGAATAAAAGCGGTTTAATCATTCTGCACGGGAAACAAGGTACGGGGAAAACAACTTATATCCATCATCTTATCAATCTCGGAAAAAAGAGAATGATTTATATGAGCGGCGACCTGGTAGACAAACTTTCGGACCCTAGCTTTATCACTTTTATCCGCCAACAAAAGAATTCGATCTTTATCGTAGAAGATTGCGAAGAGTTATTGTCAAGCCGCAACGGAAGCAACCGCATGAATGCCGGACTAGTCAACATACTGAATATCAGCGACGGACTATTGAGTGATGAATTATGTATCAAATTTATCTGCACATTCAACGCTCCACTAAAAGATATTGACGAAGCCTTGCTTAGAAAAGGACGTCTGGCTGCCCGGTACGAATTTAAAGACCTGACAACCGACAAAGTAAACCAACTAATAAAGGAAGAAGGGCTGGATATCCCCCAACAGACACAACCTATGACACTGGCTGAAATCTATAATTACGAAGGCATGGATTTCTCTTTAGGAAGAAAGCGGGTAGGATTCTGAACAAATCCTCCAAAGTAGAACTTTTAAAGAAAAATCGACTATTATTATTGCGAAATATAAGTATCTATATTTTACCTATCAACAAGAACGATTTGATATTTTTATACGTTTATTATACGTTAAAAGAGTTGCCCTATTACGGAGCAACTCTTTTAAATATTAAACTTCTTAAGTTCAAACTTTGCATGTGATACCTTATATCGACATTTTCTTACTTACAAGTTAACGGAAATCCAAAGATACTCACTCGCAAAATCTGTAATTATCCAAAGCTAAAAGGGAAAGTGCTTTCATCAGATAAAGCAATTAATCCGTTCTTTCGCTGGATACAAATTTTGTTTTCTCTTGCCAGCCAACCGGCCGCCAATGCTGTACTTTCTACGCTTAGGTTTAATCTTCTTGCCAATTCAGGTATTGAAATTTCACCAATTTCTTTCAGGGCACACCAAACTTTTCCGGCATTGTTCCCTACAATTGTTTTATCCATGGCTATTTTTATTAATAATTTGGTTACAATATAGTCATTTTAATAATTGTTTATAACAAAACCAACTTTTTTGTTTTAGTTTTTGACATTATTTAAAACAAAGAAATCAATTTCGCGTCTAGTGATTAAAAACTTGGTAATAATTCGTACCATAACACCACTAAAAGGAACATTATATATCAAAATAAATTCTCAAAACAGGAATCGGGCAATCACAGAAAGAAAATAGGAAATTGACATTTCCGCAATATCGGACAAGTCATTTCGCTTTTTTACCAATACCTTTGCGGAGTGAAATACCAGAATAAGTTATGCAACAGAAAAAAACAACGAAAGAAGAATATCAAAAGTGCGTAAATGTTGTAGTGGAATACATCAACCAACATTTGGGAGAAGACATTGATTTAAAATCTCTGGCCAGAATTTCAAACTTTTCTCCTTTTTACTTTCACCGGATCATGAAAGCTTTTCTCGGTGAACCGATTGGTACGTTTATTGTCCGGACGCGGACAGAAGCTGCCGCACGTCTACTCCGCTACTCGGATGTTCCGATTGCCGACATAGCCTATCGGATTGGTTACTCTTCTCCTTCTTCGTTGTCGAAAGTGTTCAAGCAATTTTATGGCATTTCACCTTTAGAGTATAGAAACAATAAAAACTTTGTAATTATGAAACCAGCGATTATCAGGCCAGACCTGGAACTAAAAAGAGAGATCAGAAACGTTTCCGAACGGAATGTGATTTATATCCGCCTCACCGGCGATTACAAACTGAATGATTACGGTGGCACCTGGGGCCGTTTATTCCAATTCATCAAAGAACAAAAGTTGCCGATGGGAGATTTCAGCCCGCTTTGCATCTATCACGATGATCCGAAAGTGACACCGGCAGAAAAACTGCGTACAGACGTATGTATGGTAATGCCTGTAAAAGTAGCCCCCAAAAGTGATGTCGGATTTAAGGTGATCCCGGCCGGACGTTATGCTATCTTCTTGTATAAAGGTCCGTATGACAATTTGCAAGCTGTGTATGATACGATTTACGGAAAGTGTCTGCCCGAAATGGAATGTACGCTGCGTGATGAAGCCAGCGCGGAACGTTATCTGAACAATCCATGCGACACTGCTCCCGAAGAGTTGTTGACGGAAATTTATATTCCGGTAGAATAATGCGGACAGACAAATGGCGGAATAAAGAGAATGAATAAAGATGTGATTTAACGTCTGACTTTTTTTGGGGGATAGTGCAAAACCCTGATAAGTCTATCTTTTAGACGCGGATGACACGGATTTAGCAGATTTATAATCTTCTTATCCGTGTCATTTTGCGTTATCCGCATCTAAAAGCATATTATGCTATAACAGGCTGCCTTCCTCTCTCCTACCTGTTATTTTTCAGCATAAATGCCAATCCGGTTTCCTTCACTATCAGTGAATACGGCAAACCATCCTTTGCCGTCCGCCTCAATCTTTGTTCTGGGAATGACTACTTTCCCTCCTTTCAGAAGTACTTTTTCCAAGGTCTGTTCTATATCCTCACAGTTGAAATGGATAAGCACTCCATGCGTTGAAGGAAGAAAGTCGAAATTTGAAGCATAAGAGATAGCACCGACGGTTTCACCTTCTTCTGTGAAACAAGCCATTTTTTCTGTTTCACATTCAAAAGTCGGAAGTTGCATACCCAATACTGTTTCGTAAAAATCGACAGCCCGATGGAAATCGGAAGCAGGAATCTCAAAAAATGCAATTAGTTTTTTCATTTCGTTTCTTTTTTATCGTTACTACTAAGCCTTTGCAAAGACACTGCAAAAGTAGGGCAACACGAGGAAGCCTGATAGGAAAAAAGGGACATCTTTAAAGTTCGGAAAAATAATCGGAATAAGGAGCGCAGACAGAAAGATACTCTGCAGGGGTGTAACCGGAAAAGAGTTTGAATTCCTTTATCATGTGAGACTGATCGGAGAAGCCACATTCGTAAGCTACTTGTACAAAAGGGATAGTGGCATCCTGCTGCAACATTGACAATGCCCGCTGCATACGGACAATGCGAATAAATTCTTTGGGAGTAGTGCCGACATAATCGGCAAAGATACGTCCAAACTGCTTACTGCTCAAACAGGCTGTTTCCGACAGATGAGCAATGTTGATTTGCGGCTGGAGGTTTATTTCATGAAACACAGCAGACATCCGCTTGAGGTTATACTCCGGAAGGGTGTATAAACGACGAAGGAAAAACTGCTCTATCAAACGAATAGAAACGGCATTATCAGAAGTGTCAGTGACCTGTTTCACCAAATCCGACAGTTCTACATCTTCCATCGCATCGGTATCTACATTTTGTCCGTGAAACAGATGGCTGGGAATATGAAACAATACTTTAACTGCATAAGGCTGGAAAACAACAGTAATCATTTCTATCCTACCCGTCGACTGTACATCCGAGAAGCCGACCGATTGTCCGGAAATGAAGGATTGAGGTTGTAGTTCCGACTCGCCCGACAAAAGGAGTTGTTTCCCTTTATGAAATACCAGTTGCATACAGCCAATAGGCAGAGTCCGTTCGGAAACCGGAGTCACTGAATCGTCTTGCAATATCCAGTAATGCCGTATATAAGGAGCAAGCGCCAAACAAGGTTTTATAAGTTGAAATGATTGCATAGAGCAAAGATATTATTTCTTAATTCAAATGCAAAAGTAAAGCTCCTGTTTAAAGAGGTATAGTAAAAAAAGGACTTTTTATAAATTAGGGAGTCGTCCTATTAAGAACAGATATGCCGGAATGATAAACAGATAAGGATTTAAGGCAGGATCCTTATTTGAGAATAAGGTACAATTGAAAAGACGGCAAACCTTTTCTTAATAAAAAAACATCCTCTGTTTGAAAGAGCATGATTGTAGCTCACATTCAAACAGAGGAAGATTCTTTAGATAACGGAAAGTCCGTATTCGTAGGCCTCCGATATCGCATTATAGTCCTCGTCGGAATAGCTACCTTTATCTCTGGCTTTCTGCATATCTTTCATAAATAATTCTACGGAAGTCAGGAAGCTATAATAATTCTTCTGTTCTTCATCATAACCTGTGACAGCAGGAAGTTTCTTTGCAGCTTCGAGTTCTTTCTTCAGTTCGGCCATCTTCATATCAATACGCATACCGTCCAGCGCATGTTTGCGTGAATAGAGATTCATGATGCTTTGCACGGTGCCGGACATCTTACGCATGGCCATGATTTGATCTTTCAACGGTTCATCGGCAAGCAGTTCTTTTTCAGCTTGTTCTGTCAGAGGGCTTAGAATATCAAAGATCACTTGTTTATATTCCGACATTTCTACACTAAGCCGATAGTTCTCGTCGAGGAGCTTGCCGATCTTTGCAGTCTCTTTTGCCTGCTTGTAAGAGAGAAATTTATTAAAATTATCATAGAATTGCGTCCTTGCACTGAAAAGTCCTCGATAACTCTGCTTCAGATTCTGACGGACTTCTATATTAAAATAATCTCCCGGATCCATCAATTCCGCTGTATCTCTGGCAGATACTTCAGGTGGTGCAATCGGAGATACTTCAGGAACTTTTCCTGTCTGTTCCATATATCCCAAAACTGCATTTATGTCTTTCGCATTGGCTACATGCCTCAACACGATAAGCGATGTATGATAATAGTTTATCACCTTACTGGCATTGTCCAATTCCTCCGAAGCGATAGAGGACGCAGCCTGTTTCTTGTTTCCTCCCGAACAAGAAACCAACAAGAGAGCACCTACAAGTGCTCCGAAAAATAAAATATTCTTCTTCATAATGGTTCGTTTATTAAGTCTTTCGTACTATAACAATAAAAATCGTTTTTTGTTATAGACAAACAATGCATATTCGAGAAGTGTAGTGGAGAAATTTAAAATGCTGCTAACGATGATTAAGGAATAAGCAACCAACGTGTATAAAAACAAAAAATGGCTACTCATCACGAGCAACCAATCTTTTGTTAACCTTAAATCTAATACTTATGAAAAAAACACAGTACAAAGGTACCATATTTCAGATAAATAGCAAATTTCAGCGCCTAAACAGACGATATTGTAACAGGGTTTAATACTCCGAGAATCGCATTAACATTTCAGACTTCATCCGTTAACATTTAACATATTCATTCACATAAGTTGCTCCCCGGATAAGTAAGAGTAGAAAAAAGGCTAATCATGGAAACGACATTGTTTTTTTTCGTAACTTTGAACTATGATAATCAGTGCCAGCCGCCGGACAGATATTCCGGCATTCTATTCTCAATGGTTTTTCAACCGGATAAAAGAAGGATATGTATTAGTGCCCAATCCTTATCATCCGAAAATGATTAGCAGGATTTCCTTATCTCCTGCTGTGGTTGATTGTTTCGTATTCTGGACCAAGAACCCGGCCCCGATGCTTAACCAGCTGGATAAATTACAGGATTACAACTATTACTTCCAATTTACACTCAACCCTTACGGAGAAAAATTGGAGAATCGTTTGCCATCTATCGATAAACGAATTGATACCTTTAAAAAGCTGGCAGACAAAATTGGCAGAGAAAAAATGATTTGGAGATATGATCCGATACTGACGAATGAGGAATACAACGTTTCTTTCCACCAGGAAGCATTCGCCCGGATTGCCCATGAACTCAAAGACCATACCTCGAAATGTATGTTGGGATTTATAGATCATTACCCCCATATCCGAAACTCGATACAACCATTCAACATCAATCCGCTGACCAAAGAGGAAATAGAAGAAATGGCCGTCTCCTTTAAAAAGACAATAGATATTTATCCCGGTATACAGCTAGACACTTGTACCGTCAAGGTAGATTTAAGACATTTGGGTATTCCCAGCGGCTTGTGCATTGATAAAGGGCTGATTGAAAAGATCACCGGTTATCCTATCCTTGCTCAAAAGGATAAAAACCAGCGTAATATCTGCAACTGTATCGAAAGTATTGATATCGGGACTTATGAAAGTTGTCTGAACGGATGTGTTTATTGCTATGCCATCAAAGGTAATTATAATACAGCAGCATATAATATGAAGAAACATGATAAAAACTCGCCGTTGCTCATCGGTCATTTATCCGAAGATGATATAGTAAAGGAACGGGAGATGAAGAGTCTGCGGGATAACCAATATTCGTTGTTTTAGTCTTCCTGATCCGTATCTGACTTACAGGCATAAAAAAAGGCTATCTATCCCAGACAGCCAATCTTTTGTTAACCTTAAATCTAATACTATGAAAAACACAGTACAAAGATACGGACTTTTCGGTTATCTCCAAATTTTCGGCCCAATGCAGCGTATCTTATAACATGGTTTAATAGAATCTGAACCGTATTAACAAATAAGCGGTTAAGCATTAACATTTAACAGTTTTCTTAAATAATCAGGGCATAAAACTGGAGGAGATGCAAATGTTTTCCAATCGGACACCTTATCTTATTAAAGAGCGTTTATGAGGTCTAACAAATTCCTCTGCCAGCTGTTTCTAATAGAAGGTAACCATCAAATTCACAATATATGAACAGATTCGAAAATAAAGTAGTTGTCATCACCGGTGCTGCCGGTGGTATCGGCGAAGCAACCACACGCCGCATTGTCTCCGAAGGGGGCAAAGTAGTCATCGCTGACCATTCTGAAAAAAAGGCGGAACAGCTTGCCAACGAACTTACTCATGCAGGGGCCGACGTGCGCCATGTCTATTTTTCCGCCACCGAACTCCAGAGTTGTAAAGAACTGATTGATTTTTCTATGAATGAATATCAACGAATAGATATACTGATTAATAATGTAGGAGGAACCGATCCCAAACGTGACCTTAACATCGAGAAGCTGGATATCAATTACTTTGACGAGGCATTCCACCTGAATCTCTGCTGTACCATGTACCTTTCTCAACAGGTCATCCCTATCATGACTACCAATGGCGGCGGAAACATTGTCAACGTAGCTTCCATAAGCGGACTTACTGCTGATGCTAACGGTACATTATATGGTGCCAGCAAAGCGGGCGTCATCAACCTGACGAAATACATCGCTACCCAAATGGGAAAGAAAAATATCCGCTGCAATGCCGTAGCCCCGGGGTTGGTACTTACCCCCGCGGCATTGGATAACCTGAATGAAGATGTACGCAACATCTTCCTCGGCCAATGTGCCACTTCTTATTTAGGAGAACCGGAAGACGTCGCAGCTACCATCGCTTTTCTGGCTTCGAACGATGCAAGATACATCACGGGACAAACAATCGTCGTAGATGGTGGCCTGACTGCTCATAACCCGACAGTAGCGTTATCATAGAACATAACTTTAATACAATGAATAAAATGACAATAATGGGAATATGGCTTCTTTCGCTATTTATCAATAGCGGATGCAACCGGGAATTAGTAGAATAGACAGTAATGATCTTAAAATATCTATCAAAAAGGGGGAAGAGTGGATGCATGATTTTCCATTGTTTCTGGGTTTCAGAATGACTTTACCCATGCATTCATTTCGTTAATAGCTTCTAGTGAAGACGGAAGCTCCTGCTTAGTCTGCAAAGCATCAGGACGAAGATCGACGCGCACATACCCCCAGCCGTCTTCGTCGATTTGCAGATAGCCACACTTCCTGTACTCTTCCAGGCAACTGTCAGAGCATCCTCCATAAAAGTCACATTGAAGTTCATCTTCCGACGTTTTTTTATTGGCAATGAATGAACTTTCACCCACCCAGACAAAATCGTCCAAATCAACCTCAAAATAATCCCCTCCTCCCCGATTGAGTGCGGCAACTTCCGCCAAACGTCCTTCGGGAAGCATCTTGTAAACGCGGACATAACATTCTTCCTTATACGGATTTTCATCTACGACAAGGAAAAGACCGGATTTTCCACAGAATAAAGGGGTATCTATACTACGATATTCGTAAACTTCTCCTGTAACATCACTCATCACAAAATAGCCCCAGCTCTCAAACCCTGAATAGTGAAAAAAATGCAGACCGTAATCAGACTGATACCCATCATAGTACCATTTTATAAATCCATCTTCATCTTCTTTCGCCGGAGAATTCAGCAGTGCGAGTTCCCCCTTTTTCCAGCGCACGGACAGTTTATTCTGATTGTCTGTATAACGCCCTTTACCAGAATCAAGCTGTTTATTACAACTATCCGCCTTCATATTCGTATATTCAGCAAATTCAAGTTTTTTCACGTCTGCCCCTGTATTGCTATACATACGCAAGGAGATCATTCTTCCACTATGATAGTCATACATACTCTTTTCAATCCGGTTGCCTTCTTCAGAATAAATTTCAGTCATGACACCCGGCACGCCTTTCTCCGAGTACGGATAACTCTCGAAACGACGTAGCCGCCCGCCAGAATAATTCCTTATATCCAGCCGCTTTTGAGTTCCGACCGTCACAATGCTTCGTTTTACAGAATCACACTTATCATCCATGAAGTATATCGGCTCATCGGAATCCTTTTCAAAATATTTTCGTTTCAGAAGATACTTTTTGCCGTTCTCCAATGCATAAATTTCTTGAATGTAATAAAAGGGAGTCCCTTCTGATGCCTGATATTTATACTCATACCAGTCGGGAGCCTCCGCTACCCCGTCAGGGTCATTATAAGCGTATTCCGAATGGCTATAATACCAACATTCGGTCGGTAACACTTCCTGATCGTCAATATAATGATTAACCTGCCATAGATGTCCGTTGGCATGCCATCTCATTTCCTCTCCGTTTAGCTTCCCATCTTTATAGTGTTCAAACCAGTCCGGCTTTCCATCATAATACCATCTCTGACGTACTCCATTAAGTTTACCTCGTGTAGCCTGGTAAAAGATATGGGGATATCCGTTGGAATAATAAGATTGATAAAGTTCACAAATACTGTCAAGAGTGATTATACGACTTGTCATACAATGGGAAGAGATACTGTAATGACGCACCGTATCGTTCTTTATTCCGTCTTTATAAACAACTACCGAATAATAGGGTTCCGACACAAAAGAATCAGTCGAGCGAAAATAAAAGTGCTTATAAGCACCGTTCATCAATGAGTCCTTGTAAAAACAACGTTCCACGCCATCTACTTGTTTCCGGCAAATACTGTCGGAGTCATAGACCTTCAAAGAAGATGCTTCCGGTTCTTTTAGCAATGATTCGGAAAGCGTATCAGGAATAATCCAATCACTTCCTTTATAAAAATCCATAGAGAAAGCTTCGGAAATAGCAGTAGTTTTTTCGCTTAAAGCGTTTTCCTGTGTTTCCTGATTCGTGGAAGAAGATTGCGAAGTTCCTCCGGTTTTTCCGCCACATGATAACAACAGTAATACGCAGCTATATACCAAAGCGTTTTTCATACCAAATATCTTTTATTTAATACATAATTACGGCAAAATTAATGATAATATCAGATAATCAGGTATAAATCGATCCCAAAAATGGAATAATTATCTGTCAGCAGGCTATTATTTCGTTCAACAAATACTAACTTTACAACGTTATTAATAGAAAAGAACGAACGTCATGATTGTTAAAACACTACTAGATACAGACCTCTATAAGTTTACCACCTCGTACGCTTATATCAAACTGTTCCCCTATGCAATGGGTACTTTTAGTTTCAATGACCGGAACGAAACAAAGTATACCGAAGCTTTTCTGGAAACACTCAAGGCAGAGATCAAGAATCTTAGTCAGTTGAGATTCACGGAAGAGGAGTTGGAATACATGACGAAGAATTGCAGATTTCTCCCGAGAGTCTACTGGGAGTGGTTGTCTTCTTTTCGTTTCGACCCGAATAAGATTGATATTCATCTGGATGAAGCCTGTCATCTCCACATCGAAGTGACTGACTTGCTTTATAAAGTGACTTTATATGAAGTGCCTTTGCTCGCTATTGTTTCTGAAATCAAAAACCGGTTCTTCGGCCATGTAGCAGACATGAACGGGATTCTTTGCAAACTGTCGGAGAAAATAGAGTTATCGAACCAACATCAGCTCCGCTTTTCAGAATTTGGTACACGGAGAAGATTCTCTATTGATGTGCAGGAAACTGTTATCAAAAGACTGAACGAGACAGCGCAATATTGCACCGGGACTTCCAACTGCAACTTCGCAATGAAATATGGAATGAAAATGATGGGGACTCACCCTCACGAATGGTTTATGTTTCATGGAGCACAGTTCGGATATAAACATGCCAATTATATGGCACTCGAAAACTGGGTGAATGTTTATGACGGTGATTTGGGTATCGCACTTTCCGATACCTATACTTCCGGCATCTTCCTTAGTAACCTTAGCCGTAAACAAGCTAAACTTTTCGACGGTGTGCGCTGCGATTCCGGTAATGAATTTGAGTTTATCGACCGACTGGTTGCCCGCTACAAAGAGTTGGGAATCGACGCGACAACCAAAACCATCGTATTCAGCAATGCCCTCGACTTTACAAAAGCATTAGACATTCAAGAATACTGCAAAAACAAAATCCGCTGCTCTTTCGGAATCGGCACCAATCTCACCAACGATACCGGGTTCGAACCTTCGAACATCGTGATGAAACTGACGCAATGCAAGATGAATGTCAATCAGGAGTGGAGGGAATGTATCAAACTGTCGGATGATGAAGGAAAACATACCGGCAGTCTTGAAGAAGTGCAGGCATGCCTGCATGAGTTGAGGTTGAACAGAAACCAATAATCAAGACAACGGAAAGGCTATAAAAAGAAAAGCAGAAGTACCTCGATAGAAAATACTTTCTGCTGTTCCTCCATATATGCCATACCGAAATACACCTGCATAAAACCAGCTATTTATATCATTGTAATAAACGATACATCATTTTCAGGATTTGAACCCTTTCACTGCTTTTTCCAATCTTTCCAAAGATAATTCGCCGGATTGCCGCCAAAGCTGTTGCCCTTTTCTAAAAAGAATAAAGGTAGGAGTCGACTCCACCGTATAAAAATCAGTAAGGGCAGGCTCCTGGTCGATGTCCACTTCCACCACTTCCAATGTTCCTACCATCAGTTTCTTGAACTCTTCAACAACCGGTTTCATGCGCTGGCAGTGAGGACACCACGTTGCGTAAAACTCTGCCATTACCCAATCACCGTTAGCTAGCTTCTCCTGGTTTCTTTCTTCACGAGCTATTTTCTTTTCTTTCATAATGAATATCTCCTTTTAATTAATAACTATCAACCTAACAATATCAGGAGAAAGATGGTTTAGAAAAGAAGCAAGGTTACACACAAATTAAAGAATCAAACCCGTTTGCATTTACCCGACCAGCTATTAATATCCAAGCAAATCATCTCCGTACGATGAAAAGACTTCTCCGCATCATACTTTGCTCTTATCACTTTATCTTCCGGACTAAGGACAAGCATTGCACAAAATTGAAACTTTCGTGCAAAAAAGAAACATCCTATTCAATATTTATTTATCTTTGCCCCCCAAAATGGTTCAGAATCCGTATCCAACGGACGATGATTAATAGGGAACCGGGTGTAAATCCCGGACAGTCCCGCTGCTGTGAAACTCTGTTCAATGTCTTATAATTGAACTAATTTAACGCCACTGATGTTATTCGGGAAGGCAAATAAGACAAGAGTCAGTCAGAAGACCTGCCATTTTGTGTAAGACGCCCCTCTCCTCGTGGATTAGGAGAAAGAGTATCACTTGTTAAGCCCCAAATCAAAAAAATACTGTTTTTCGTCGGGTGGAGTATGTCCATTAGACGGGAAGACATTAATAAGTATGTACTTAATTGAAAAAAGTATGATAAAAAAAATCTTAGTAGCCAATCGCGGTGAAATTGCCGTAAGGGTGATGCGTTCCTGCCGGGAAATGGAGATAACGAGTATCGCTATCTTCTCCGAAGCAGACCGGACCGCGAAGCACGTGCTTTATGCAGACGAAGCTTATTGCGTAGGGCCGGCAGCATCCAAAGAGAGTTATCTGAATATAGAAAAAATCATCGAAGTGGCAAAAGCAGCTCATGCAGACGCCATTCATCCGGGTTACGGCTTCTTGTCCGAGAATGCCACCTTCGCCCGTCGATGTCAGGAAGAAGGAATCATCTTTATCGGACCCAATCCGGAAACAATGGAAGCTATGGGAGATAAAATTGCTGCCCGTATCAAAATGATTGAGGCGGGAGTACCCGTAGTTCCCGGCACACAAGACAACCTGAAAAGCGTGGAAGAAGCCATAGAGCTTTGCAATAAAATCGGCTATCCGGTGATGCTGAAGGCCTCTATGGGCGGTGGTGGAAAAGGTATGCGCCTCATCCACAGTGCCGAAGAAGTGGAAGAAGCATATACCACTGCCAAGAGCGAATCATTGTCTTCCTTTGGCGACGACACGGTTTACCTGGAGAAGTTCGTTGAAGAGCCTCATCACATCGAGTTCCAGATTCTTGGTGACAAGCATGGAAACGTCATTCATCTGTGCGAACGCGAATGTTCCGTGCAACGCCGTAACCAGAAAATCGTGGAAGAGACTCCTTCGGTTTTCGTCACTCCCGAACTGCGAAAAGACATGGGTGAAAAAGCGGTAGCGGCGGCTAAAGCTGTGAACTACATCGGTGCGGGTACTATCGAATTCCTTGTTGATAAACACCGCAACTATTATTTCCTTGAGATGAACACCCGCTTGCAGGTGGAACATCCAATTACGGAAGAAGTGATCGGAGTAGATTTGGTGAAAGAGCAAATTAAAGTTGCCGACGGACAAGTGCTTCAACTGAAACAAGAGAATATCCAGCAACGCGGACACGCTATCGAATGTCGTATCTGTGCCGAAGACACTGAAATGAATTTCATGCCAAGTCCGGGTATCATCAAACAGATTACAGAGCCGAACAGTATCGGTGTGCGTATTGACAGTTATGTATATGAAGGATATGAAATTCCGATCTACTATGACCCGATGATCGGTAAACTGATTGTGTGGGCTACTAATCGCGAATATGCGATTGAGCGGATGCGTCGTGTTCTCCACGAATATAAATTGACCGGAGTGAAAAACAACATCAGTTATCTGCGTGCCATCATGGATACTCCCGATTTTGTAGAAGGTCATTATGACACAGGATTCATCGCCAAGAACAGCGAGTTTCTGCAACAACGGATTACGCGCACCAGCGAATATTCCGAAAATATTGCCCTGATCGCTGCTTATATAGACTATTTGATGAATCTCGAAGAGAACAACAGCGGTATGGCTGCCGACAACCGCCCTATCAGCAAGTGGAAAGAGTTCGGATTGCATAAGGGTGTGTTGAGAATCTAAATTTTAACAAAGAGAATTCAATTATGGAAATTCATATAGGAAACCGCGTGGCCGAAGTAGAACTGGTCAGCAAGGAAGATAACAAGGTAGTGCTCACCATTGATGGAAAAACGTTTGAAGCAGACGTAGTGATGGCAGAAAACGGTACTTGCAACATCTTGATGGACGGACGCAGTTCGAACGCACAGCTGATTCGCCGTGATAACGGAAAAAGCTATAAAGTGAATACGCATTATAGCAGTTTCAATGTAGAAATAGTGGACAGCCAGGCAAAATATCTGCGTATGCGCAAGAAAGGGGAAGAAGAACAGAATGACTGTATCATTTCTCCGATGCCGGGCAAAGTAGTGAAAATACCTGTTGCAGTCGGCCAGGAAATGAAGGCGGGAGACACCGCTATCGTTATCGAAGCCATGAAGATGCAGAGTAACTACAAAGTGACTTCAGACTGCCGCATTAAAGAAATTCTGGTTCAGGAAGGTGATAACATAACCGGCGACCAGACGTTAATAACATTAGAACCGATTGCATAATATAAGAACGGATTGCATTATGGAAGAAATGAATAAAGCATACGCCACGTTCGAGGAACGTGACCGCATCGCTTCTCTTGGTGGAGGCGTTGATAAAATAGAGAAGCAACACGAAAGCGGAAAAATGACTGCTCGCGAACGTATTGAGATGTTGCTCGACAAAGGTACTTTCGTTGAACTGGATAAATTGATGGTTCACCGTTGTACGAACTATGGCATGGATAAAAACAAAATTCCGGGAGACGGCATCGTTTCAGGTTACGGAAAGGTAGACGGTCGCCAGGTATTTGTTTACGCTTATGACTTTACCGTATATGGCGGCTCACTGTCTGCTTCCAATGCCAAAAAGATTGTGAAAGTACAACAACTTGCGTTGAAGAACGGTGCCCCGATTATCGCTCTGAATGATTCGGGCGGCGCACGTATTCAGGAAGGTATCGAAAGCCTTTCCGGTTATGCGGATATTTTCTATCAGAACACAATGGCCAGCGGTGTGATTCCACAGATTTCGGCCATCCTGGGTCCTTGTGCCGGAGGCGCTTGCTACTCTCCTGCCCTTACCGATTTCATCTTTATGGTGAAAGAAAAAAGTCACATGTTCGTGACTGGTCCCGATGTAGTAAAAACCGTGATTCATGAAGAAGTAAGCAAAGAAGAGCTGGGTGGCGCAATGACACATAGCAGCAAGAGCGGTGTGACGCATTTTATGTGCAACTCCGAAGAAGAACTGTTGATGAGTATCCGCGAACTGTTGTCTTTCTTACCGCAGAATAATATGGATGAAGCCAGGAAACAACCTTGCGCCGACGAAACCAACCGCGAAGACGCTTCTCTGGATACAATCGTTCCGGCAGATCCGAACGTACCGTATGATATGAAAGACATTATCGAACGCGTGATAGACAACGGTTATTTCTTCGAAGTCATGCCGAACTTTGCAAAGAATATCATCATCGGCTTTGCCCGCATGGCAGGTCGTTCGGTAGGTATCGTAGCCAATCAGCCGGCTTATCTTGCCGGCGTTCTTGATATCGACGCCAGCGACAAAGCAAGTCGTTTTATCCGTTTTTGCGACTGTTTCAATATTCCGTTGATTACATTCGAAGATGTTCCGGGATTCCTTCCGGGATATACGCAGGAAAACAACGGTATCATCCGTCACGGCGCAAAAATAGTTTATGCGTTCGCAGAAGCTACTGTTCCCAAACTGACTGTTATTACCCGTAAAGCTTACGGCGGCGCTTATATCGTAATGAACTCCAAGCAGACCGGAGCTGATGTGAACTTCGCATATCCCAGCGCAGAAATTGCAGTGATGGGTGCAGACGGCGCCATCAATATCCTGTTCCGCAAAGCTGACGAAGCAACAAAAGCTAAGGAACTGGAAGCCTACAAAGAAAAGTTTGCTACTCCGTATCAAGCTGCCGAACTGGGATATATTGACGAAATCATTTATCCGAGACAGACTCGCAAACGTCTGATTCAGGCGTTGGAAATGACGGAAAACAAGATGCAGACAAATCCACCCAAGAAGCACGGTAATATGCCTTTATAACAACTAGATAAGGTGTGCATAAAGCACCCTCCCATCAAGACGGGCTTACATAGATTCTACGATATACTTTAGAATCTTTGTAAGCCCTCTTTTTATGAGTAAGTCTTTTTATATACATAAAAAAACGGCACCTCGATTCACATCGCAGCACCGTCACAACACAAACACAAAATAAAACACGACAAAACTACTATGCAATCTTCCTGTCATGCCGGGGAGGCATACCTTGCTTGACTTATCTATATTCGCATACACACAAGAAGCTTTATCAGGCGATTTGCACAATAAATAACATACACTTCCGGATTTTGTTCACAGGATTGATAAGATTTTATTCAATAATATGATAAGAAAATGAAATAACGTGCTCTTTAACGAATTCAAGAGAAACGAAAAAAAAACGGCACCCCGATTCACATCGCAGCACCGTCACAACACAAACACAAAATAAAACACGACAAAACTACTATGCAATCTTCCTGTTATGCCGGGGAGGCATATTCACTAGCCTATATATATTCGCATACCTACAAGTAGCCATCAGGCGATTTGCATATATAAAACATTCAGATTTTTATTTTGTTCACGAAAGGAGAAGTAAAAATGTTATTTCTTCTCCTTGTAATCTTTCAGGAAGCCTTCCATCAGCCATTTTGCGAGTGCCTGACGATTGGAATTTATCACCAACCGACGCTGATCGAACGTATTCTGGATATTGCCCAACTCCACAAAAACGGAAGCGGGAGTGGTATGGGAAAGCACGTACAAGTTGCGCCCGCTCACTGTGCCGGAAAAACCCCGATTAGGCTGATGCTTATCATATTTTGACTCAAACGTATCTTTCATATTATTCGCCAGTCGTTTGCTGTCTCCTTTTTTATTCGAATAATAGAAAAAGACATCCGTTTGTTTTCCCTTACTACGACTATCGATATGAATAAAAATCGCCCTGCAATAAGAATGATTCTTACGATCTTTCCGGTAAAGGGCGTTTATTTTATCACAACGTTGCTGAAGGCGTTGCACTTGATTTAAAGGAATTGCATCCCCCATACAAGTCTCACGTTTACTGTTCGACAGATACGAATCATCACGAATACCATCTTTGGCATCTTGAATGATGATATGCACTTCGGCTCCTTCCTGCATCAGGTTACGTGCCAGACGGAGTGCAATATCATAAGCGTATTCATCTTCATGCAGTTCGTATCTACCCACTTTTCCAATAGCTCCCGGATCGGGACCTCCGTGTCCGCTGACCACATAGAAACAAGCACCGGCAAGACGGTTGGAAGTGACTTTCACATTAGCCAGTTGCTTTCCAAACAGAGGTTCGTTGATGGTGGTTCCTATTTTTGTCGATTTAGCTTTTGAAGATGGTTGCTTTGTCCCGGCGCTTTCGGAAGTTGTGTTCTTGGCACCCGTATTTTTGACAGGAGTAGTCTTGGCAGAAGTAGTTGTCGATTTCTTTACCGGAGGAATAACATAAGTCACGCCTACTTTAAGCACATTATTCTTTCCCAGCTTCTGCTTATTCAACTCTATAAAATCGTCGTAATACTTCTTCGGAGAACGGTTGTGCCTCAACAGAAAAGAAGAGATGCCCTCACCCGCCTTCGGAGTTGCCTTCTGCTGCGCCCAAAGAGTTGTGCCCGAAAAAAGAAAAGCTAAGAATAAAAGAATATAGAGTTTATTTTTCATAACTACATTAACTATCTCCTTCGCAAGAGTTATCATTTCACTCATAAACAGGGCAAAAATACAATTATTTTCCCTACTTTTGCAGCATTAAAACATTTTTTGAAATAAAACATTAAAACCCGATAACATTATGGCAAAACAATTCAAACCGGAAACCCTGTGTGTACAGGCTGGATGGACGCCTAAAAAAGGCGAACCACGCGTATTGCCCATCTATCAAAGTACAACTTTCAAATACGATACCAGCGAGCAAATGGCCCGCCTGTTCGATTTGGAAGACAGTGGTTACTTTTATACCCGCCTGCAAAATCCAACGAATGACGCCGTTGCCGCCAAAATCGCCGCTCTTGAAGGTGGTGTAGCCGCTATGCTGACTTCCAGCGGTCAGGCAGCCAACTTCTATGCCATTTTTAATATCTGCCAGGCAGGAGATCACTTCGTTTGTTCTTCCGCTATTTATGGAGGTACGTTCAACCTGTTCGGAGTGACGATGAAGAAACTCGGCATCGATGTGACTTTCGTAAATCCGGATGCCAGCGAAGAAAAAATTTCTGCAGCTTTCAAACCGAATACAAAGGCTTTGTTTGGCGAAACAATTTCCAATCCTTCTCTGGAAGTGTTGGATATTGAAAAGTTCGCACGTATCGCACACAGTCACGGGGTCCCCTTGATTGTTGACAACACCTTCCCTACTCCTATCAACTGTCGCCCGTTTGAATGGGGAGCTGACATCGTAGTTCATTCTACTACCAAATATATGGACGGACACGCTACAAGCGTAGGTGGCTGTATTGTAGATAGCGGTAATTTTGACTGGGATACTCACGCAGAAAAATTCCCGGGACTTTGTACGCCGGACGAGTCTTACCACGGGCTAACTTACACGAAAGCATTCGGCAAAGGTGCCTACATCACCAAAGCAACTGCGCAACTGATGCGTGACCTCGGCAGCATCCAAAGCCCGCAAAACTCTTTCTTATTAAATCTGGGACTTGAGACACTGCACTTACGTATGCCTCAACACTGCCGTAACGCACAGAAAGTGGCTGAATATCTTTCTAAAAATGAGAAAGTAGCTTGGGTAAACTACTGTGGTCTGCCGGACAACAAATATTACAGCCTGGCACAGAAATATATGCCGAACGGTTCTTGCGGAGTCATCTCCTTTGGTCTGAAAGGCGGACGTGATGTGTCTATCAAGTTTATGGATTCACTGGAATTCATCGCTATCGTTACTCACGTAGCCGATGCACGCAGTTGCGTGCTCCATCCGGCAAGCCATACTCACCGCCAGTTGACGGATGAGCAACTAATGGAAGCCGGTGTACGTCCGGACCTGATCCGCCTATCGGTAGGTATCGAAAATGCGGATGATATCATTGCTGATATCGAACAGGCTTTGAACGCATAACAATACCGTAAAGGTATCAAATACTAAGAAAAGGCACGGGAATGAAAGATTTTCCGTGCCTTTTTATTTACCACAAAAAGAAAGTTAATTTCGAAGAGAATCATTTCAAATGTGAACCGATAAATCCTCCCGGATGTTTATCTTTGCAGGGAACCAAATTCTGCAGAGATATGAAAAAGAATCTATTAGTAGCATTCGTATTATGCCTTTCTTACGGATTTTCTTATTCCCATTCGTTTGATAAACCAATTAATCAGACAGCAAAGATGTCAAACTTTGAAATGGATTCGTTTACCACCAAGAATGGTAAAAGCTTGAAGATCATTTTCTTCAAACATGCCAGCTTATTACTGGACTATGCAGGACAAAAAATATTCATTGATCCTGTTTCCGATTATGCCGACTATACACAACAGCCGAAAGCGGATTTCATTCTGATTACGCATGAACATGGCGACCATTTCGATACCAAAGCAATAGCAGCTATCGAAACAAACCAGACCAAAATTATAGCTAATCCTAATTGCCGGAAAATGCTGAATAGAGGACAAGAGATGAAGAACGATGATGTGCTTCAACTCGCCAAAGATATCAAACTGGAAGCCGTACCCGCCTATAATACGACTCCCGGCAGGGATAAATTTCATCCCAAAGGACGTGACAACGGATATATTCTGACTTTAGGAGGAACTCGTATTTATATTGCCGGAGATACGGAGGATATTCCGGAACTAAACCAGGTGAAAGATATTGATATCGCTTTTCTGCCGGTTAACCAACCATATACCATGACACCGGAACAAGCGATACGGGCAGCCAAAATCATCAAGCCACGTATTTTGTACCCTTATCATTACGGAGAAACAGATATCCATAAAGTAAAAGACGGATTGAAAAATGAGACAGGCACAGAAATACGTATCCGGGCCTTGCAATAAGATATACGTAAATAATCAGAAAGCGGCTGAAAATATATTCACCTGAATATCCGAAAGGACCTTGAATAAAGTGCACCCCAAAAGTTAGATCTAAAACTTTTGGGGTGCACTTTAATATCTCAATAAGAATGATTTTCGCTTCAAGGGCTTTCCAAACATTCAGTCCCTTATAAAGAGCTTTTCCTTTTTTAATCAGTTACTTCCAATCACACAGCCTCGGCAGACAAACTGGAAATCACTGTATCCACCCAATATACAACTGTTCTATCCGCCGGCAAAACACCTTCCAGATAAGACGAATCAGATACCTCCTCCAACCATGCCGTAGTAATCGGTCCTCTTTCTCTTGTAGAACTTTGAGTTCCTAAATACGGACTAAAATTAAAAAACGTGTGTTGTTGCTCTACATTATTTTTATCTATATATGTAAAGACAAAAGCCTTTTTCTGTTTTCCACCCAATGAAGCCCACTCTATCTGGTATGTTCCTTCAACAAGAATTTGCTCATCCTCTGTCTTATAAATGAATTTCCCTCCTGTTCCTTCTTCAGATAAATGATATACATCATCCGGCCGCAAAATACAGATATCTCCTTTATTTATAAAAGAATAAGGAGCCATTGCCACATTTACTTTTTCCTGCAACTCGCTTTCCGAATCCAATGACAACATATCTTCACTGGGTCTGGAAACCTGAAATTCAGGTTGGTCGACGCACATAAATGTCAATACGCCATAAGAAACAGTCACAGGCAGGGTGACATAATTACCATCCTTATCAGTAACGGTAACCGTTACTTTCCCTTTTTTACCATGCGAACTAAGCCATAATCGGTTGTCGATGACTGTTGCTGTCACAATTGTTTCATCGGAGCTTTGTGCAGAGTAGCCACCTTTTCCATTGGCTATCCCGATATTCTCCGCTTCCCATCCGTTAAGATACAAGACTGTAGAAGAAACAGTGTTTGTACAAGTTCCTGTTTCGTCAACCAGTTCGGAACCACTAAATAAGATAATCTCTGCATCATCTTGACAGGCTGATACACAAAAAGCCATAACAGAAAGAAGAAAGAAGCCTAATAAAGTTTTTGTTTTCATATTTTCAGTGGTATGGTTAAATCCCGGCATATGCCATTGTTTTGCAAAGATATAAAGTATTTGTAAAAAACACTATCTTTGTATGAAAAGTTACCAATAGTACAGATCCACTAGATTCTTCCATACAGTGTAAGTTATATGAGATATACAACAAAAGGTCATTGAAAAGGACGTTCCCGGGGGAAAAAGGGAATGGGAAATACGGGAACGTCCTCAAAACATAACAATACAGAAATATGGACTTTCACAAGGGCGCATTTCTGTCTCTCTTATGCAACATTCCCTTCTATAAAAATATGGAGGAAATATCTGGAGAGGATATTATTATGTGGGAAATTTAGTTTATAGTCTTAAAAGCAATCTGATTGCATCAAAGTGATGAACGATAGGCAGTCCGAATATATTCTCCTACTGCATTGTCATCATTGATTTCTATGTATTTTTTCAATAAATCCGCAAATCCGGATTTTATCTGTTCCGTTTGCTTGTTCTCGCAGGCTGTAGAATATTCATCAACAGCCATGAGAAAATCCTGCATTCGTTCATTCAGCATTGTTCCTCCTGTGCAAACCACATCGGAAATATAGGCTTGGATACTACCATTTTCTATGACAACAGGGAGGCGGTATTCCAGTCCCGATTTGTTGGCACGAATAGAAAGCACTTTTACTACGGGCGACACAATAGTCACCGTATCGGAAAAATCAAACTTTCCGTGGATTATTTCTGCACTATCTACCGGCTGCCCGTTCGAAACATCTTTCATATAAACCATTTTTCCTTCGAATTCGGGCAAAGGTGCACTGCCGTTAATCTCGTAACCTTTTATCTGATGCCCGGTGCAAGCCACTATCAGACATATTCCCGGAAGAAAAGATAAAAGTTTCACATATCTGTTCATTAAGCTCTTCATTCTTCTTTAAAAAAGAAAAGCCGTCCGCACTATCAGCTGAACGGCTTTCTCTTTTCATTCATACATTTGTATAATCATTCATCCTTAGAATCTGAATCCCAGTTTCACCACAGGCATTTCAAATATTTTGATATTGTGGTGACTGGCGTTATATTTATCAAATCCTTTCGGGCAAATCTGTATCAAGTCATAGCGATAAGCCAGAGGGTGCATTTCGAAACCGAAAACAAAACCTTTGGCAATGCTATACTCAATACCTGCTACGGCAGCTACTTTGAAACCGTACATCTGACCGGCTTTACTTCCGGAAACATAGACCTGTGACGGAAGTTCTTCCGAGTCGTCACTATCCTTGTAGGTGTCTCCGGTGTATGGTTCGGTCGTTTCAATGCGTGCCATCTGGAAGCCGAGTGCGCCTCCGAGATATGGATGAATACGTTCGTTGCGAGTCTTGAAATAGTAGTTGGAACCGACAGATACATACCAGTTGTTGGTCATCTGCGCATTGATATAACTTTGCGCAGGGATAATCATGTCAGGTACACTGTTGTCTCCTTCTACATAGTCTTTCTTAGGAGTGAGGCTAACGTTCATGCTGAACTGGAAATTTACATTCCAATTGTCAGACACGAAATACTTACCTTCAATTCCGGCTATATTGACCAGACTATTATTATTCAGACTCCCGATGTTCAGATAGCGGTTCAGATCGCCGGAGTTATCCTTCCCTCCATTGGGAAGTCCGACTACTCCTCCGTCATTGGAGAACTTAGGAAGCAGATAAGAGGTGTTCTCGTTAAAGAACTTTCCGCTACCAAGCAGGACTGAAACCTGCCACTGTCCTTTCTTCGGGGCAAACGACGCATCATCACTGCTGCTGTAACGCTGCGCCATTGAAGGCGCAGCTGTCATACAGGTCAGCAAAAGTAATGTGCATAGTTTTTTTATCATCTTGTTACTTTTACGTAGTTAGGGAATTATTTCAAGAAGATAGCAAGAAGTGCTTTCAATTGAGCGCTTGCAGCATCATAGTCTGCCTTGGCAGCATCATATTCAGCCTGTTTTACTTTGATCTTTTCCTGGATATTTGCAAATGTATCCTTGATATAATCATTATCAGTATAAGTACCTTCGGCCAACTTTTCTAAATTTCTTTCAGCAGTAGCCAAAGCTGCTTTTTTATCAAGAAGGCCAGTAACAGCTTTTAAATATTCAGCATTAATAGCTTCTTTGATTTCCTCCAAAGTCATATCTTTATAATCATCGCCCAACTCATCAAGGCTAGCAATATATTCAGAAATTGTAGACTCAATCTTATCTTTTATAGCATCTTTATAGTCATAATCCTCACTAACTTTCTTAATATTTGCCTCTACTTCCTTAAATACTTTATCATAAGCAGTTTTAGCATCAGCCAAAGCAGTCTCTGCTTTCGTTACATTTGCAGCCAATTCTGTTTTTTTCTTATCCAGCGTAGTTTGTTCTTTAGCTTTTTGAGCAGTAAACTCTGCTTTCAAAGCTTTATAGGTATCAGCCTGATTTATCACAGCTGTCAGACGTGCAGCTTCTGCCGTAGCATAAATAGAGATACCAAGAGTTCCATAGTCACCATTTTGCAATTCTGTTGCCAGTCTATTGCCATCAACTTCCTTAAGAACCATATCAGCTGACACAGCAACCCTTCTAGGTTCATTATCACGATTAAAGTTATCACCAAACACTTTTGTTGAAGCTTTTTTCCATGAGTCATATGGAACATCACCAGCAGATGCTCCAAGTTCAAGAAGCTTGTTTGCATTAGCTTGTTCTATTTTATTAGCTTTTGTCACAGCACCGGCTGTCCATTCTATTAAATTTAATTCTAGCCCTACAATTGACTTGAAGTTTGCCAAAGGATTAGCTATTATCCAAGCAGAAATTGCTTTTTTAGTATTGGTAGAAGCCTCTGTTGCTTCTGCTTTTGTACTTTTAAGCTCTTTATCCAAAGCATCCTGATAGTATTCAGCCAAGGCAGTAGCTAATTTACTGATATTAGCATCCTGTGTTCTAGCAGCATCGCCCAGTTTATTATAAGCAGCTATTGCAGTTTCGGCAGCTTTTTTTGAAGCATTTATATCAATAGCTTCAACTTCAATATATTTATCGCGAGCTTTCTCCCATGCCTTATAGTCAGCATCGTAAGTTTCATTCGCTTTTGTTGCTTCAGCATCTGCTTTCACGACTTCAAGTTTAGACCATGCAAGATCTTCTAAATCAATCCCTTGAGTAGCTGCATCAATAAGCTTATTCCAGCCATCAATCTGTTCTTGCGCCTTAGTAACTAGTACAGTTCTTGCATAGCTGAATTCACCTGTTGATTTATTATAGCCAGCTACTCCACCAGAAATACCATCAAAAGCATCATTCAGGCCTTTAAGAATGCTCTGATCTGCTTTCTTAGAATAAGCAGAAGCTACATTAGTAGTAGTATTAACTTTAGCAAGAGCATCCTTAGCATCGGCTAATTTTTTCTCTGCAGTAGTTTTGTTCTTTTCTAAGTTAGGATTAGCAACTTTTAATTCTTCTTTTTTAAGTTCATATTGTCGTTTCTGAACATCCAATGTTGCCATTTCATCCTTCAGCTTTTTAACCTCTGTTTCCCAATCAGCTAATGTAGTATATTCATTATCCAAAATAGCCTTATATCCATCAGCTGTTTTTTGTGCTATATTCAAATTGGATTCAGCGATTTCCACAGCATTCTTCAATTTAGCCTCGATGTTTCCATCAGCTACCCAATTAGGATAGTCCGCCAACTGTTCCTGAAGTTTCTTCAAGCTGCCTTCTGTATATCCGTTATTTGCATTATCCGGATTTTGTGTAATTACATAATATGTAATATACTTTTCATCAGTACCAGTAGTAGTTGTTGTTCCAGCTCCTTCGCCAACACTTGTCTGTGAACTTGTTGATTTAGATACAAGTCTTTGTTCAGTCTCAACTTCTGTCGTTGAATATCCATACATAGCCTTATCCATAGCTATCTTAGCATAAGCAACTTTTGCCTCTACAACATTTAAACGTAATTGTTCTTCATCTGTCAGCAACAACTTGGAAGCTTCAATCTGTTCCATAGCTTGTTTGTAAGCTTCCTGTGCTTTAGCAGTGGCAGTTTCGGCAAGAAGCATTTTTTCCTTATACTGCTCAACAATCAATGCCTTTTCATTTTCCCACTTAGTTTTGTCAGCTTCCGCTTTTGCAATGGCAGCTTCCGCTTCTGCTTTTGCTTGTGCAGTAGCAGCTTCTTCCTTTTCAATCAGGAGTTGCTTCAACTGAATATCCAGTTCATGCAACTGCAAATCAATTTCTGCAGATTTATTCTGAAGTGCCAAACCTGCATTAACTAACTCTTGCTCTGCAACCTGTGCTTTTCTCAATTCAGCCTCTACAAGCTCAACTGCAGCTTGAGCTTTGATAAAATCAGACTTTGCTCCCCTAAGTTCTGCAATGCCTTCCGGTTCATCGGTATCAATACATCCCGTGAATGTCGCTGTCGTACCTGCCATGAGCAAGGTTGCGACTAAATACGTCCATTTTCTCATAAAAGTAAATTAAATGTTATACAATTAATAAATAAAAAATTTGTTTGTACTAATTCATGATTTATTTCGCTTCACTCCCCCTCTTCCCGTTACTTTGTAGGTAACGGGAAAACCCTTGTGCCTGCTCTTTTAGAGTAGTCTATACTAGAAAATAATACGATATATGACGAATCTTCTTACCCCTGCTTATGAGAAAAAGTAGAGGGGCGGGAAATCTATTGCAAAATTTAGACGTTAACAAAGCTCTAAGACAAAGAATCCACGTGTTCTTCTGTGTTTATTCCTATTTTGAGTAGTTTATTAGAAAAAATGTACGATTTTGTTTGGATGTTTTAAGAAATATGCTCATATTTGCAGCGTCTTTTCTTCCCGTTACCTACAAAGTAACAGCACTATCAATCAGCTACTTGCCACAAACATAGCTCCTTTTCAGCGAAGATAGAATCGTCACATTCGCTTCATCTATTTTCTTATTCTTAAAAGGTTTTAGATAAGTCTCTGTGACGATAATGGATGAATGTCCCATCGCCTCTGAAATAATGCCTGGATGTATCTCGCAATAATATGCCATTGTAGCCCAAGTATGCCGAGCCGTATATGAGCTTAAATCAGAAGTCAATGCAAGTACTTGTTTCAGCAACAGAAGCTGATAGTTAAAATTACGCAAAGCTATCTGATATTCCCTGTAGGTAGCTTCGGTACTCTCTCCGCCAGTCAGTATGGGAAAAAGATAAGGAGAAGCAGAATCGGTGTTCATATACTTTTTTATTAGTTTCATAGTTTCCGGCAGAAGCGTCACAGTTAGAAGCCGCCCGGTTTTTCTACGACGATAAGTAAGCACATTCCCCACCATATCCTGCTTTTTAAGATAGGCAAGATCTACAAACGGCATACCACGAAGCATGAACATTAAGAAAAAGTACGCGCGCGTACGTTGTAATTCTTCCCTTCCCTGATGAATTTGTTTGGGAAGCTCTTTCATCAATCGTTCCATATCCTCCTTTTCCAGTGCACGCTTTCTGTCAGCACGCGTTCCTGTATAAACATACCGGAAATGATGCGGTATATAAGATGCCATACGACGGTCAACCGCGCGGTTGTACACCGCCCTCAATGTACGCATATAGGTTGAAACCGTGTTCCAACTACAATCCTTTTCCCGCAAATACGTTTCAAAACTTTTAAGAAACTCCTGATTCACTTTCTTGAATGACAGATTCCTGCTCCCGTTAAATGCAATGATAGCATTCATGCTACTCCTGTAAACATGAGCAGTTCCATAATTCCCACTTTTTCGAAGCCCTTCAGCTACTTCCTTCATAAATGAAATCAAATTCCCCATTTTTATTAATTTTAGTTATCACTCAAGCACGTCCCTGAAGAAAAGCGCCCTCACCGCAATTCCCCCCAATGCTCTTAATTCAAAATCTCAAAGTATCATCATACAAATATGATGAATTATGTTTTCTTTATATACACCCGATGTGTTCCTCTGCCATCAATCTCGATACCGGAACCGGGCGTATACGCCCATTGGCGCAATTCATTGGTAGCCGCTGTGCGCAGCAGACCTGTCAGCTTCCGGTATTCGTAGACTGTCAAAAAAGGATGTTCCTCCAAATATCTGACAGCCAATGCAAGCCGTTGCTCCGAAGTATACTTCTGTGAAGAACGTTGCGACTTCCACGGAGCTCTTTCCAGCAGACATCTTCCATTGATACGCCTTATCATCTTCCTGTCTACACGAAAGTTCACGTTTCCCACCACAATGCTTCGTGCGTTACGATGGGTTTCGCCTTCTCCGGCCTTTTCACGCTCTTTATCTTTGCATAACGCCAACGAAGGAGAGAATGTTCCAATGCCATCCAGCTTCACAGACTTGCCTTCTGCCATCTGATGTGCCATCTCAATACCTATTTGTGTAATTACGCCTTCCACATCTCCGACATTAAAACCACTGCTGGATGCTATCTGACGTATCAGCTCCTCGGTAGAAACCTGATCCATCATTGCAAACCGCGGATAAAGTACTTGTTCGCCCGTTCCATGAATATCGGGCATTTCTTCCATTACATACATTGCCATAGTACTAAAGTTTATTTGAAATATTGATTACTAATAGAAAACATCCTAGCTATAGGTAGAAAACTTGTTCTCCCCTAGAAGAAAAGTTCTTTTTCCCTTAGGGCAAACTAAAACCGCAAGTTCTGGTTTTATAACTGAAACTTCTGATTACATAATCAAAAGTTCCGGTTTTATAATCAGAACTTGCGGTTATAGTTTTCTTCCCAACAAAGATACATTTTCCTGCCGGGATAAGCAAGTTTAATCCCTATGAAAAGGAAGTTTGATTACGATTCAGTTACTATCACCGTTTCTTTACTTTATATCCTTTCAAGGTAAAACCTACTTCAAACAAATTCAAAAGGGCTATCCGGATGTTATCTTCAATATAGGTTCCCATAGTATCATATTTCGCAAAGTAGACGGGAAGCAGCCTGTTATTTCTCCTATAGTTTTCATCCGGCATTTTACCGGTAAACCGTTCTTTCTTCTTCACTCCCCAACGAACGATTTTACTACAAGGAAGAGGTATACCGATCGTCAACACTTTTTCTTTAGTTGCCGTATCGGTGATTCCATGTTTCCGGATACTGATATGATTGGCTCCCAAATAAGTACCGATATACAGGACAATTGTCAGCTTCCAATCGTTCAAAGCCTCATCGGTTTGAATACCATTTACCAAATCAGAGAAATAGTTCTCAACCATTTCTCTGTCAAAACTGTTTAGTTCGGGCCATTCACATTTCTCAAACAACTGATGCACATTGACAGGAACCAGTAAAGTGGTTATTTCTAATTGATATTTCATTCATTTCATTTTTATACCATTGCATTTTAAATCGTCTCAAATATCTTACCGACTATAAATATACAATTTTATCAAATCAAATGCTAAAGAACAGAGCTTTTTTATCCAACCACTTTCTAAAAAGAAAAGACTGTTTGACATACCCTCACTTATATAAATAGGGTTTATCAAACAGTCCTTTCCTTTCGAGTTATCATTCGTTTTTTCCAGTGAAGAACGTTATCGTTTCCAGCCTTTACGGCATTTCAGTCTCCATTTGGAATTTACGGCTTACTTTCATTAAGTTGATGGTGTAAGTGACTACGTTCTGTGCTTCCTGAACCATCGTGAGATATACCATGCTAACCCGGATGCTTCCTGATTGGCTTTGGATACGTTGCAGTTCCTTACGTTTCAATAGCGAAAGTTGTCCGTTGAGGTCGTTGGCACGACGGATTTCTTCTTCCAGATTGTTGTACTCGTTGTTTTCCATTTTCTTACGGCATTGCTGAATCAGATATGTAATATCTTCTGCAACATCGCTGAATTCACCTTTCTGAATGGCATCCAACGGGTTGAAATTGTTGTCGGTATGTTCCAGGCAAGGCTCGCAGAGACGAGAAATACTGTAAACCAGTTCGCTGGCAAAGTCGTTGCCTTGATAGTAATAAAGTCCTTTTTCGAGTACAGTGTTGTTGTCGAGGCGGCACATGGCTACGGTGCCGGAACGTTTCATCTGTTTGATGAGCTGTTTTTCAAATTTTGTGGAACCCATAGCACGACGCAGTCCTCGAAGATTTTCGTGGAGGAAAGAAGTGACGGTCAGTTCGAAGTTGGTTTCTGCATATTCCAGCACTTTGGAAAGTTCTTCGCGGGTGTGCTTACGCATCAGTTGCAGGGCTTCTGTGCTGTCTGTGGCTTGCATAAGTTGCTTCAGAGTTTCGCTACCTTGTTCTTTCGCTTTGCGTTTTTTGTACATCACTTGGCTACGGATCAGGATGAATACAGCTATACCGATGAGTGCGATGATAGAGATATTTCCTCCATAATGAAGTACGAGGGCTACGAAGAAACAGATGGTGAAGGCAGCTCCGGCAGTGATGAACCAGCCACCGATGACGCTTAATACGCCGGTAATACGATAAACGGCAGAATCACGTCCCCAGGCACGGTCGGCCAAGGAGGTACCCATAGCTACCATGAAGGTTACGTAGGTGGTAGAAAGAGGAAGTTTCAGGGAAGTTCCCAAGGCGATGAGCAGCCCCGCTAATACTAGGTTGACAGAAGCGCGGACAAGGTCGAAAGCTGCTCCGTCGGCAATGATGGCTTCGTCTTTGCGGAAGCGGGAGTCAAACCATTCTTTGCTGCCACTTGGCATAATGCGGGAGATTCCGTTGGCAAGTGTCATACTGATGCGGACTACTGTACGGGCAATCGGGGTACTTCCGAATGTTTCTTCTCCTTCATCTTGACGGGAAAGGTCGACGGATGTTTTAATTACAGCATGTGCCTTTTTAGAAGTACAGAGGGCGTAGACCATAACGGCTCCGGCTCCGATAAGGAAATACCACGGGGTTTTGGCGGGTCCCAGCAGAGAGGTCATCAGGAAGCCGTTCGGATTTCCTCCTCCGTTGGCGGTATAGTCCATAAAAGAGGAGAAGCCTGCGAGGGGAACACCGATGAAGTTGACAAGGTCGTTGCCGGCAAAAGCGAGAGCGAGGGCGAAGGTGCCCATCAATACAATGACTTTGAAAACGTTGATTTTCATCCAGTGAAGGATTTGCATCAGTACGGTGAAGAACACGAAGAAGACGGCGATTAACATCAATGTGTTGTCTTGTATCCAGTGTTTGTTTTCGGGGGTCATGAAGGAGCTGTCTTTCAGTCCTTTGATAAGCATGAAATAGATGATGGCGGTAGCGGCTACACCTCCGAAAAGGGCAATGCTGTATTTCATCTTTTTCGTATAGTTGAAGGTGAATATCACACGGGCCAGCCATTGTACGATCATTCCGAAGAAGAAGGCGATGGCGACGGATACGAAAATGGCCATGATGACGGAAAGGGCTTTGTCGGTGTTTATGAGGTCGCCCAAACCGAGGGTATCGCTATTATGTACTTTGATAAGTGAGAGGGCGAAGGTTCCTCCGAGTAGTTCAAAGACTAATGAAACGGTGGTGGAGGTGGGCATACCCATGGAGTTAAATACGTCCAGCAGTACTACGTCGGTCAGCATGACGGCTAACAGGATGCACATGATTTCGGCAAAGTAGAAGTGCTCGGGCTGGTAGATGCCGTGCCGGGCTATGTCCATCATGCCATTGGATAGGGAGGCGCCAATAAATATGCCGACGCCGGCTATGAAAAGGATGGTTTTAAACGAAGCGGCTTTGGCACCTACCGCGGAGTTTAAGAAGTTGACTGCGTCATTGCTGACTCCGACTATCAGATCGAAGACGGCAAGGACGAAGAGGAAAATGATAATGCATAAATAAATAGTCTCCATAAATAATATGTGTATGTTGTTTCCAGTTGCAAAGGACGGGATTTGACGTTGCAGGGAGGTGTCATACATGTTACAATTGTATTACAATCATCTTTCTTTTATCTCGTAATCATCTTTCTTTTGTCTTGAAACAAAAGAAAAAAGCAAAGAAAAATTCAAGGCTGACTTTTTTCTCCTACTCGCTTCCTTCACTTCGCTAAAGGGCAGAAACTCGCAACGCTCAAACAGTCTGCCCTTCTTGACGCTACGTTACGGGCGCTCGCTTGACGGAGAAAAAAGTAGGCCGGGAAACCATGCGGGGTGCAGGTCATTGTGATCGTATGTACGATGGGGGGACTGGGGTATGGTTGTAATGATGTGTTTTCCGCAGCATAGTTGCTGCGGAAAGGATTTGATGTTAGTTGTTAGTTTTGTTTAGCCAGTCGTAGAAGGTGTATTGGGCTCGGACGGCAGGGGTGCCGGGTGTTCTTTTTTTGAATATGTTTTGCAGCTTATCATCTACCCAGCAGGCTTTTTGGTTGTCGGCAAGCTGGATATTAAGCATTTCGATCAGGCTGTCACGCAGGTCGGGGGCAAGAACGGGGGTGATGGCTTCGATGCGGCGGTAGAGGTTACGGCGCATCCAGTCGGGAGAGCCCATGAATACTTTGGGGGTGCCGTCGTTGCCGAAGTACCAGATGCGGGCGTGTTCGAGGAAACTGTCTACAATACGGGTGACACGGATGTTACGACTGTATGACTGTCCGGGGATAAGACAACAGATACCACGGACGATAAGGTCGATTTGTACACCGTGTTCGGAGGCTTCGTAGAGGCGGTCTATCATGGTAGGGTCTTGGAGGGCGTTCATTTTTAGGATGATGCGTCCTTGCTTGCCTTCGTCTGCAAGGGATATTTCGCGGTCGATCAGGCGGTTCAATTCGGGAATGAGGTTGAAACGGGCTACCAAAAGGGTGGTGAACTTCGGGTCTTCTTTTCCTTGCAGGGTACGGAAGAGGTTATAGAGGTCGGCCACTATTTCTTTGCGACAGGTGAAAAGACCGCAATCGGCGTAAAGGGTGGCGGTTTTTTCGTTAAAGTTGCCGGTGCTGATGTAGGCGTAGCTGGGGATTTTCTCACCGTTTAATCCGCGACGACGGATCAAGGCTACTTTGGCGTGCACTTTCAAACCAGGGATGCTGTAGATTATCTTGATACCGGCGGCTTGCATCATTTCGGCGGTGGCAAGGTTGTTTTCTTCATCAAAGCGGGCTTTCAGTTCCACAAATACGGTGACTTTCTTGCCGTTTTGGGCGGCGGCTATCAGGGTGTTGATGACGGCGGAGTTTTCCGCTACGCGGTATTGAGTTACCATGATTTCACGGGTTTCCGGGTTGTGCACGGCTTCATATAGGAAGTGGATAAAGTGCTCGAAAGAGTGATAAGGATAATATAATAACAGGTCCTTTTTGGCGACGTAATTGAAAATGGATTCTTTCTCATCGAGGACGGTCAGCTTCATCGGCTTCGGTTTTTCGAGGCTATGAAGGGATTTGTTCGGGTTGGGAAGATGACGCAGGTCTTCGAGGTTCAAATGCTTATCACCGGGGACAAGTTCGTCACGCTGAATACGGAAGGCATCCACAAGGAAGTCCAGGAATTCAGAAGGCATAGCACGGTCGTAGACGAAACGGCAGACGTCACCGATCTTGCGTTTCTTCACTTTCTTCTTGAGTTGGGCGACGAGGTCGGCACTGCTGGCGGTGTCGTCAATCAATATATCAGCATCACGGGAAATTTTGATACAGTAGCTGGAGTCGACATCGTAGCCGGGGAAGATCAGGTTGAGGTTTGCCTTGATGATGTCTTCGGTAAACATCAAATAATGATTTTTCTCGCGAGACGGAAGTTCGATGAAGCGGGGCACTTTGGCGTAGGGTTGTTTCATCACAAAGTAAAGGGGTTGTCGGAGGTCTGTTACATTTGGCCTTGCTGCTTCCATACCTACTTTTATACCTTCTCCGTCATTTCTTTCATTTATGCACTCTCCGGTATATTTTTCTATATTTTCTTTAGTTTCTTCTCCTTTGTTTTTTTCTTCTTTCTTCGGATAGACTCGTATTGCCAGGTAAAGGCGATTATCCCGCAGGAAGGAGACAATTTTATCTTTGGATACAGGCACAGGTTGCAGGTAGGGAAAGATTTCCTCCCGGAAAAAGTCTTTGATAAACTGTTGGTGGAACGGTTCTACATGGTTGTCTTGATAAAAGATGATATGATTTTTGCGCAGGGCAGGCAGTATTTTTTGTTCATAGATGCGTACACGGTCATCCAGCTGGCGGGTGACTTCTTTATTTATTTCCTCTACCAGTTCGCGGGCTGACTGTACGGTTTCTTCATCGCTTTCCGTAGCGCCGGAAGCAACAGCTTTATGGTCGGCTACACGGATTTTGTAAAACTCTTCGAGGTTGGAAGAGTAGATAGAGATGAAGTTGATACGTTCGTAAAGCGGCAGACGCTCGTCCAGAGCCTCCAACAATACGCGGTAATTGAATGAGAGCCAACTTATATCTCGCTTGAAATAATTATATTTGCTTTCCATGTGCTTTAAGATTTTTCCAAATATAGTATCTTTGTGGGATTAAACAAAGAATTTTATGACAAGAATTGGATTATTATCTGATACTCACGCTTACTGGGATGAGAAATATCTGGAATATTTCGAACCGTGCGACGAAATCTGGCATGCCGGAGACATCGGTTCACTGGAAGTAGCGGAAAAGTTAGCCGCATTCCGTCCATTCCGGGCGGTGTACGGAAACATTGACGGACAGGAAATCAGAAAACTGTATCCTCAAATAAATCGTTTCACGGTGGATGGTGCGGAAGTACTGATAAAACATATCGGCGGTTATCCGGGAAAGTATGATCCTTCCATCATCGGTAGTCTGATGACGCGACCGCCCAAGCTTTTTATCAGCGGACATTCGCATATATTAAAGGTGAAGTATGATAAAACGCTGGATATGTTACATATCAATCCGGGAGCTGCAGGTATGTCTGGTTTCCATAAGGTGCGGACTTTGGTGCGTTTTGTTATCAATCAAGGGGCGTTTCAAGACTTGGAAGTTATCGAACTGGCGGACAAATAAAATAAATGTCCCCGCCTGACTGAAAAATTATTTTAAAATTTTGCCACGTCGGAATTCTTTCCGACCTTTGCACACTGTTAATGAATAACTCAGACGAACATGAAAGGAATTATTCTGGCCGGTGGTAGTGCCACCCGACTTTATCCGCTTTCCAAAGCGATTTCCAAACAAATCATGCCTGTGTATGACAAGCCGATGATTTACTATCCATTGTCGACACTGATGTTGGCAGGAATACGCGAAGTGTTGATTATTTCGACTCCACGTGACTTGCCTATGTTCCGGGATTTGCTGGGAACGGGTGAGGAATTGGGTATGTCTTTCTCCTATAAAATACAGGAACAACCTAACGGACTGGCACAGGCTTTCGTATTGGGAGCCGATTTCCTGAACGGTGAACCGGGCTGTCTGATTCTTGGGGATAATATGTTTTACGGACAAGGCTTTTCTGCCATGCTCCGCCGGGCTGCCAATATAGAAAAAGGTGCCTGCATCTTCGGCTACTATGTAAAAGACCCGCGCGCATACGGTGTAGTGGAATTTAACGAACAAGGGAAAGTTATTTCACTGGAAGAAAAACCGGAAGTGCCGAAAAGTAATTATGCCGTTCCCGGACTCTATTTCTATGATGCCAGTGTGACGGAAAAAGCAGCAGCTCTTCGTCCTTCAGCACGTGGAGAATATGAGATTACAGACCTGAATCGCCTGTATCTGGAAGAAGGCACATTGAAAGTGGAACTCTTCGGCCGCGGATTCGCATGGCTGGATACGGGTAACTGCGACAGTCTGCTGGAAGCATCCAACTTCGTGGCTACTATTCAGAACCGGCAAGGTTTCTACGTTAGCTGTATTGAAGAAATCGCCTGGCGTCAGGGATGGATTCCGACGGAACAATTGCTTCTGTTAGGTCAACAACTCGAAAAGACCGAGTACGGAAAGTATCTTATCGAATTGGCAAAACAATCCTAAAATCAACATTATAGAATAAAATATGAAAACTTATCTAGTGACCGGTGCCGCAGGATTTATCGGGGCAAATTACATCAAATACATCTTGGCCAAACATAACGACATCAAAGTCGTGATATTGGATGCTTTGACGTATGCAGGTAACTTAGGAACGATTGCCAAAGACATCGACAACGAACGCTGCGTCTTTATCAAAGGAGACATTTGTAGCCGTGATGTGGTAGACGGTCTTTTTGCTGAGTATCGTTTTGATTATGTGGTGAATTTCGCTGCCGAAAGTCACGTTGACCGCAGCATTGAAAATCCGCAACTGTTTCTGATTACCAACATTCTCGGAACACAGAACTTATTGGATTGTGCACGCCGCGCATGGGTAATGGGAAAAGATGAACAAGGATACCCTACCTGGAGAAAAGGTGTACGCTATCATCAGGTATCCACCGACGAAGTGTATGGTTCACTGGGAGCCGAAGGGTATTTCACAGAAACAACCCCGCTTTGTCCTCATAGCCCGTACAGTGCCTCTAAGACTAGCGCAGACATGGTAGTGATGGCTTACCATGATACTTATAAAATGCCGGTAACAATTACCCGCTGCTCAAACAACTATGGTCCGTACCATTTCCCGGAGAAATTGATTCCGTTGATTATCAAGAATATCCTCGAAGGAAAACATCTCCCCGTCTACGGTGACGGCAGTAATGTACGCGACTGGCTTTATGTAGAAGATCACTGCAAAGCGATTGATCTCGTTGTACGTGAAGGTAAAGACGGAGAAGTGTACAACGTTGGCGGACATAACGAGAAAACAAACCTCGAAATCGTAAAACTGACTATTTCAACTATCCACCGTCTGATGGCAGAGAAGCCCGAATATCGCCAGGTTCTCAAAAAGAAGGTGAAAGACGAAAACGGAAATATTTCGATCGACTGGATCAATGAAGATCTGATTACGTTCGTTAAAGACCGTCTGGGACATGACCAACGTTACGCCATCGATCCTACAAAGATTACAAATGCTTTAGGATGGTATCCCGAAACAAAATTCGAAGTCGGTATCGTAAAGACAATCGAATGGTACTTGGCCAACCAAGCTTGGGTGGAAGAAGTTACCAGCGGAGATTATCAGGGTTACTACGAAAAGATGTATGGGAAATGATTCTCAACTTACCAACATTCCTATTGCAATAAGAACACCCATAAACAGCATATTACGCGAAGTCTCGCCTAATATGCTGTTTAATTTTTTACCACTATATATTTTCACCATCCGTTTCCAGGTGAGGAAATGAGGAATCAAATAGAGTTGCGGAAGAAGAGCGGCTAAAAAATGACCTTCACGAAGGAAACACAGACAGAGAAGAGAAGCTGTAACACCCAGCATCAAATAAAAATAGCGGCCGAACTTCTCACCGAAACGAACGATCACTGTTCTTTTTCCACTGCGCGCATCCGCTTCCCGGTCACGGTAGTTATTGACTACCAGTAGCGTATCAATCAATAGTCCACAAATCAGAGAGGCGATAGTGACATCCGGCGTCCATGTTAGCGCTTGCACGTAATATGTTCCGCCAACAGGCACAAATCCAAAGAAGACAATCACCAGTACATCTCCCCAGCCGTTGTAAGAAAGAGGATAAGGGCCGGTGGTATAAAGAAAAGCGAATAATACACAAAGCACTCCTACGACAATCAGTTCCCATCCGGCAAAGAAAAGTAATGTGCAACCGATAAGACAGGCAAGAGCAACCGTAATAATAATCCCGGTTTTCATCGCTTGCGGAGAAATCCATCCCTGTGCACAAGCACGTTCGGGTCCCAGGCGATCTTCCCGATCTGTCCCTTTGAGGAAGTCGAAAAGGTCATTGATGAAATTAGCGGCAATTTGCATCAGACTTGCGAACAGACAGCAGATCAGTGCCGGCAACCAGTGAAAATGCCCGTCCATCGCAGCGAGAGCTGTACCTATCAGAACAGGGGTAACGGCTCCTGTAAGAGTTTTGGGACGTGCAGCTAATATCCATGCTTGTAGCGAGTTACGCTTTACTTCTTCCATACTTTAATATATTATAAAGAGTTTTGACGGACAAAGATACATGATTTTTCGTATCTTTGCACCCCAGAAAACTTCAAACTAAGAGAAGATGAAGAAAATAAATGCTCCTGTGATGGAGAAAATAAATACCCTATTGATGAAAAGAATAAATACCCCATTGATGAAGAAAACGATTTATCCACTGACGAAGAAAACAATCTACCCTGTTATCCTGTTGGCATTGCTTTTGCTTGTTTCCTGCAAGTCGAAAAAGAATATGGTGGCTAGCTTGCCACGCCCTGTCTTACATACTGATTCCATTTATCCGGATACGACTAACGCCATTGCCGGACTGTTCGCTCCCGACCACTCGAAACTCAAAGCACTGGCTGTTTCTAAAAACAAAAAGCAACATACAAAGAAAAAGGAGACTGATACCGACGCGTACGAATCCGACCGGATGCTCCGTGGAACCCAAATAACCTCTTCCAGCGTAGATGTGTCATCTGTTTATACAGGAGTGGATCGTGTAGTAAAATACGACTTCACCCACCGCGATGTCCCTGAAGCTTTTGAAGGTTTCCGCATCGCTTTTATTTCCGATTTACATTACAAAAGCCTGCTGAAAGAGAAAGGATTGAACGATCTTGTCCGTCTATTGATTGCCCAAAAAGCAGATGTTCTTTTGATGGGCGGTGATTATCAGGAAGGTTGCGAATATGTAGAACCTTTGTTTTCCGCACTTGCACGTGTAAAGACACCAATGGGAACCTATGGAGTGATGGGTAATAATGATTACGAACGTTGCCACGACGATATTGTGAACACAATGAAACATTACGGAATGCGTCCGTTAGAACACGAAGTGGACACGCTGCGTAAAGACGGCCAGCAGATTATTATCGCCGGAGTACGCAATCCTTTCGATCTGGGGCGCAACGGAGTATCACCCACTTTGGCACTCTCTCCCAAGGATTTTGTCATCTTACTGGTTCATACGCCGGATTACATAGAAGATGTTTCAGTAGCCAATACAGACCTCGCTCTCGCAGGACATACACACGGCGGACAAGTCCGTGTATTCGGAGTCGCCCCAGCACTGAACTCACACTACGGCAATCGTTTTATCACCGGACTGGCATATAATACAGCAAAAATACCTTTGATTATAACAAACGGAATAGGAACTTCAAAGTTACCAATCCGTGTCGGTGCTCCGGCAGAAATCATCGTCATTACTCTTCATCGATTGACGGAGTAAGGTATCGTAACTTGGTACAATAACAAACAGAAATAGCAGCATCATACACTTTTCTGATACGACTTTCTGTAACATACCACACTTTTAGGGTATAACTTTTTGTTAAATACCACACTTTTAGGATACGACTTTTTGTTATTATCCTTTTTAGTGCTTACATTTGTACCTATAAGTAGCTGACAATAAAAGAAAGAAGTATGAGAAGAAATGCAATGCAACAATTGTACGATTGGAAAGAAAAGTCTACACGAAAGCCTTTGATTATTCGCGGAGCCCGTCAGGTAGGAAAGACATGGCTTATGAAAGAGTTTGCGGCTACTGCTTACAAACAGTTTGCCTACATCAACTTCGAAGACAATGAAGTGATGAAAGAGGTTTTTCAAAAAGATTTTGATATCGAACGTATTTTGATGGCTATCCAGTTAGTAACCGGAAAAGTAGTAGATACAGATACCTTAATTCTTTTTGACGAACTTCAGGAAGCCCCACGCGGCTTGACAGCCATGAAATATTTCCTGGAGAAAGCGCCACAGTATCATGTTATTGCAGCTGGTTCTTTACTGGGCATCGCTATGCATCAAAATGACTCTTTCCCGGTGGGAAAAGTCGATTTTATAGACCTATATCCACTTTCTTTTTCCGAGTTTTTAGAAGCTATCGGACAAGAGTCTTTTGTCAGCTTGCTTGTAAAGCAAGATTGGAACCTCATTTCTACCTTCCGTTCTAAATTCACCGACTTCCTTAAACAGTATTATTTCGTAGGAGGAATGCCCGAAGTAGTCAATGCATTTATTGAGCATAAAGACTATACCGAAGTCCGCCAGTTGCAACAAAACATACTGGATTCTTATGACCGTGATTTTTCCAAACACGCTCCTATTGCCGAAGTCCCTAGGATTCGTATGGTGTGGCGTTCGGTTCCTGCACAACTGGCTAAAGAAAATCGCAAATTCATTTATGGAGTTATAAAAGAAGGAGCAAGAGCCAAGGATTTTGAACTGGCCATAGAATGGCTGATAGATGCCGGTCTTATTTATAAAGTAAACCGGGTAAAGAAAGGTGGAATACCTTTATCGGCCTACGAAGATTTTTCCGCATTCAAACTGTTTATGCTAGACACCGGATTAATGGGAGCAATGAGCGGACTCCCCCCACAAGCATTATTGGAAGGCAATGTTTTATTTACCGATTATAAAGGAGCAATTACCGAACAATATGTGTTACAACAACTGAAATCAGTGAAAGGCTTGAATATCTATTACTGGTCTTCAGATACTTCCAAAGGAGAATTGGATTTCCTTTTGCAAAAAGAAATCTGTATTATTCCGGTCGAAGTGAAAGCTGAAGAAAATTTACAGTCGAAAAGTCTGCGCTCTTTTGTTGAAAAGAATCCAGAACTACATGGCATCCGTTTTTCCATGTCAGATTATCGGGAACAAGAGTGGCTAACAAATTATCCGTTATATTCTGCCGGATATGTATTTTAATATATTCAAAGGCGTATATTATCTTTCTTGATAGCCTCCCAAGCTCTCGGATGTAAGAAGTAACGAATATCTTTCCCTGCATTCAAGGCTTCCCGAATAAAAGTGGAACTGATTTCAAAAACAGGGGAATGAACAAGACGCACGGTTTCCGGCAATTCCTCTTCTTTTACAGGAAAGCCGGGACGAGGATAAATGAGGAGTTGATTCTCTTTAATGATGCGTTCGGACTGATACCAGCGTCCAAAACGTTCCCAATTATCGGAACCGATAATGAAATAAAATTCCCGGTCGGGATACGCTTCACGAAGTTTCTCCAGTGTATATACGCTATACGAAGGACGGGACAAATGAAATTCAAAGTCTGAAGCTCGAAAACGAGGATAATCACTGATGGATAACTCCACTAATTGAAGACGAAGCTCGTCACTCCATAATTCAGCCTTCGTTTTCAAAGGATTCTGCGGACTTACCATAAACCATATTTCATCCAACCCTTCATACTCACAAAGGTAATTGGCTAAAGCGAGATGCCCGATATGAATCGGATTGAATGACCCGCTGAAGATTCCGGTTTTTCTTGTTTTAACTTGATTCATTTTCCGCTATTCTTTCTTGCTTTATTTTCTTTCTCCACTTCGGTAAAACAATAGCTTGTCTGATTGTGAGAAGTAGCGCAATGCCGCTTATGAACCATTGTTGAAAATAAAGGCATACAATAAAAGCAAGAAGATTCATCACACCGGTGACGGCACACAGATACATCCATTTTCGGGTGTTACAATTCTTCTTGTACATTCTCAAGTCTTATTCTTCGGCTAAAAACTCTTTGATTACTTTCAACGCTTCTGCCTTCGCAGCTTCCAAATCGTCATTGACAATCACACAATCGAATTGCGGAGCAAATCCCAACTCATATTCCGCCTTAGCAATCCGGCTTTCAATAATTTCCGGGGCATCCGTTCCGCGCCCTTCCAACCGGCAACGTAATTCTTCCACCGAAGGCGGTTGAATGAACACTGACAACGCACGGTCACCATAAAACTTCTTGAGATTACATCCACCTACCACATCAACGTCAAACACAACATTCTGACCTGCTTCCAGTTGCTTTTCCACTTGTGCCTTCAACGTTCCGTAATAACGGTCCTTATATACTTCCTCATACTCCAAAAATTCGTTGTTCTCAATGCGACAACGGAATTCCTCCGGCGTAAGAAAGAAATATTCCACTCCGTGCTGCTCCGTCCCACGCGGAGGACGGCTGGTAGCAGAAATAGAAAATGCAAGATTCAAATTCTGCGTCAGCAGATAATTGATAATAGTAGATTTGCCCGAACCTGACGGGGCAGAGAAAATAATTAGTTTACCGGTCATTATTAAAGTTTATTTGACATTAAGTTATTTACGATTAGACGATTTACGATGCACGATTGATATTATTTTTTGAATTTATAAATATCCAAATGTGTACACTATTATTTCGCAATACTAACTTCAATCGTACATCGTAAATCGTCTAATCGTAAATGAATTTATTGTGAGTAAATTACATCACGTTCAACACCTGCTCCTTAATCTGCTCCAACTCATCTTTCATCTGAACAACGATTTTCTGCATTTCGGCATGATTGGACTTGCTACCTAACGTATTGATTTCCCGACCCATTTCCTGGGCGATAAAACCAAGTTTCTTACCTTGTCCGTTACCGCTTTCCATTGTACTGATGAAATATTTCAGATGGTTGCTAAGGCGTTGTTTTTCTTCATTAACATCCAGTTTCTCAATGTAATAGATCAATTCCTGCTCCAAGCGGTTCTTGTCGTAATCCACACTTAATGTCTTTTCGAGAGCATCCGTGATGCGTTCTTTCACTTTTTCCACACGTTCTTTTTCGTAAGGAGCGATCTTTTCGAGCAGGCTTGAGATATTGGCGATCTTTTCACGGAACTTCTTTTCCAGTGCAGCACCTTCCTGTTTGCGGAAATCTACTAGATGACTGATAGCATCGAGCACAGTGGCATGCACCATTTTCCATTCCTCTTCGGTCAGTTCCTGGATTTCCGTTTTAGTCATCACATCCGGCATACGGAGCAATGTCTGAAACCAGTCAGCAGGAACAGGAATACCAAGATTCTGCGAGATTGCCAAAATCTGTTTGTAGTAACCTTCCACCAATACTTGATTGATAGGAGTCGCATTTTCTGCCGCTTCTTTCTTCTCGATCCACAGGCTGAAATCGACCTTTCCACGTTCCAGCACTTTAGAAATCTCATTACGGATTTCAATCTCTTTTTCACGATACGCCGGAGCGATGCGAGTGGATAAATCCATTGCCTTGCTGTTGAGCGACTTGATTTCTACATTTATTTTTTTATCAGGAAGTTCGGCCGTAGCTTTGCCGTATCCTGTCATAGACTGTATCATAACCTTAAAGTTTTGTGCAAAAGTACACGAATATTTTAAGAATTGGAAATAATCATGTAAATTTGCGACAATTTAATAAGCTGATTTTTATGTCGTGTATACTGAATATTGAAACCTCTACCTCTGTTTGCTCGGTAGCGGCCAGTCAAGACGGACAGACGATTTTTGTGAAAGAAGATTTGAAAGGCCCTTCACACGCCGTGTCTTTAGGAGTTTTTGTAGATGAAGCGTTGTCTTTCATAGACAGTCATGCCATCCCTTTGGATGCAGTCGCAGTGAGCTGCGGGCCAGGTTCTTACACCGGACTTCGAATCGGGGTTTCTATGGCGAAAGGAGTTTGTTACGGACGTAACGTCCCATTGATCGGTATTCCGACGCTGGAAGTATTGACTGTTCCGGTGTTGTTGTATCACGACTTGCCCGAAGACGCTTTGCTTTGTCCGATGATCGACGCCCGCCGCATGGAAGTATACGCAGCCGTTTATGACCGCAGACTTCAGGTGAAACATGCAGTAGCTGCCGATATTGTAGACGAAAACTCTTACTTGGAGTTTCTGAACGAGCAGCCGGTTTATTTCTTTGGAAACGGGGCCGACAAATGCCGCGAACAGATCACGCATCCGAACGCACATTTTATCGACAATATTCACCCGTTGGCTAAAATGATGTTCCCGCTGGCAGAAAAAGCAATAGCCGACGAAGATTATAAAGACGTGGCTTACTTCGAACCTTTCTACCTGAAAGAATTCGTTGCTTCCATGCCGAAAAAACTTCTTTAATTTTTAATTTTAAACTTTCAATTAAATAAATGCAATACAATACTCAACAGAAAAGAATGCCGCTTCCCGAATACGGGCGTAGCATCCAGAACATGGTAGATTATGCGTTGACCATTCAGGATCGTGCAGAACGTCAGCGTTGTGCCAACACCATCATCAACATTATGGGAAATATGTTCCCCCATTTGCGTGATGTGCCCGACTTCAAGCACAAGCTCTGGGATCATCTGGCTATCATGTCCGGTTTTGAGCTGGATATTGACTACCCGTATGAAATCATCCGTAAGGACAACCTGGTGACCCGTCCGGATCCGATCCCCTACTCCACTGCCCGTATGCGTTATCGCCACTACGGACGCACACTGGAAGTGCTGATAAAGAAAGCAATCGAATTCCCCGAAGGAAACGAAAAGAGAAACCTGATTGCCCTCATCTGCAACCACATGAAGAAGGACTACCTGGCATGGAACAAAGATACAGTGGACGACAAAAAGATCGCCGAAGACCTGTACGAACTCTCCAACGGGGAACTCCAAATGACTGACGATATCGTCCGGCTAATGGCAGAACGCCTGAACCAGAACTATCGTCCGAAGACGAACTATACCAACAATCGTCAGAACAACAAGAGAAGATACTAAGAAAATAGGAAATAAGTATTAAGTATTAATCGCAGCCATTTGTTGGCACTGGTTGGATTTCTTTTACTTATTTACTTAGCGTGCGATACCGTACGGTTAATACTTAATACTTAACACTTGATACTTAATACTTTAATCACACTTAATACTTTAATTAATGGCTTCATTTGTAATCGAAGGAGGACATCGGCTTTGCGGAGAGATTCACCCGCAAGGAGCTAAAAACGAAGTTTTGCAGATAATCTGTGCCACATTGCTAACCGCTGAGGAGGTAACAGTGAACAATATACCTGACATTCTTGATGTCAACAACTTGATTCAGCTCTTGCGCGAGATGGGAGTGACGGTTGCAAAGAAAGGCATTGATTCTTATAGTTTTAAAGCAGAGAATGTAGACTTGGCTTATCTGGAAAGCGATGATTTTTTAAAGAAATGCTCCAGTCTGCGAGGTTCTGTCATGCTGATTGGCCCTATGGTGGCACGTTTCGGCAAAGCGTTGATATCCAAGCCGGGAGGAGATAAAATCGGTCGCCGCCGTTTGGATACTCACTTTGTAGGTATTCAGAATTTAGGAGCAGACTTCCGTTATGATGAAGGACGGGGCATTTATGAAATAACAGCCGACAGACTTCAAGGAAGCTATATGCTGCTGGACGAAGCATCCGTCACCGGAACAGCCAATATCGTAATGGCTGCCGTGCTTGCCAAAGGCACTACTACCATCTACAACGCTGCCTGCGAACCTTACGTGCAACAACTCTGCCGGTTGCTCAACCGGATGGGAGCGAAAATCAGCGGAATTGCCTCCAACCTGCTTACTATTGAAGGTGTGGAAGAATTGCATGGCGCGCAACACACCGTATTGCCCGATATGATTGAAGTCGGCAGTTTTATCGGCATGGCAGCCATGACAAAAAGCGAAATTACCATTAAGAACGTTTCTTACGAGAACCTTGGAATCATCCCCGAAAGCTTCCGCCGCCTGGGCATCAAGCTCGAACAGAGAGGAGATGACATTTATGTTCCCGCACAGGAAACCTACCAGATAGAATCATTCATCGACGGCTCCATCATGACGATAGCCGACGCCACCTGGCCGGGACTGACTCCCGACTTGCTTAGTGTGATGCTCGTTGTAGCCACACAAGCCAAAGGCAGCGTACTGATCCATCAGAAGATGTTCGAAAGCCGCCTGTTCTTTGTGGACAAGCTAATCGATATGGGTGCACAGATCATCCTCTGCGACCCTCACCGTGCCGTAGTCATCGGACACAATCATGGCTTCAAGTTGCGCGGTGCCCGCCTGACTTCACCGGATATACGTGCTGGTATCGCCCTTCTGATTGCCGCCATGAGTGCCGAAGGAACCAGTACCATTAGTAACATCGAACAGATAGACCGTGGTTATCAGAACATCGAAGGACGTCTGAACGCTATCGGAGCCAGAATCACCCGAATATGATAAAGAAAGAAGAAGTATATAAGATAGGATTATTCAATAAACCGCATGGTATTCACGGCGAATTGCAGTTTACGTTTACGGACGACATTTTCGACCGTGTGGACTGCGATTATCTGATATGCCTGCTCGACGGTATTTTCGTGCCCTTCTTCATTGAAGAGTACCGTTTCCGTTCCGACTCCACCGCTTTGGTAAAACTGGAAGGAATAGACACCGCCGAACGTGCCAGAATGTTCACCAACATCGAAGTTTACTTCCCCGTAAAGCATACGGAAGAAGCGGAAGACGGCGAATTGTCCTGGAACTTCTTTATCGGTTTCCAAATGGAAGACATTCATCACGGACCTCTGGGAGAAGTGATAGATGTAGATAACACTACGGTAAACACCCTTTTTGTGGTTGAAAGAGAAGAAGAGGAACTACTCGTTCCCGCCCAAGAGGAATTTATCGTAGGAATAGATCAGAAACAGAAACTCATCACCGTGGAACTTCCCGAAGGGTTACTCAATCTGGAGGAGTTGGACGCGGATGACACAGCTCCCGGATAAATCAGGCACGAATGACACAGATTCCACGGTTTTCATTAATCAAAATTCACTGGGAAGCCGTGTCATCCGTGGCAAAACAAAGATTAGTCCGGCCGCAGCCCCTTTTAATAGTTTAATTTTTAATCTTTAATTACCAAAGATGCCAAAGAGAAGACGAAGTAAAGCTTTCTGGAAAAATTTCAAGTTCAAGTATAAACTAACGATCGTTAATGAAAATACACTTGAAGAAATTGTCGGACTTCGTGTATCCAAGCTCAATGGACTATCCGTTTTACTTTGCGTGCTGGCAGTTCTTTTCCTGATTGCTTCCTGCATCATTACTTTCACCCCGTTGCGCAATTATCTTCCGGGATATATGAACAGTGAAGTCCGTACACAGATTGTAGATAATGCGCTGCGTGTAGACTCTTTGCAACAAGTGCTCAACAAGCAGAACCTCTACATCATGAACATTCAGGACATTTTCAGCGGGAAAGTGCCTATCGACAGCGTGCAAACGCTTGATTCGCTGACTGCTGCCCGTGAAGACACGTTGATGGAACGAACCAAGCGGGAAGAAGAATTCCGCCGCCAATATGAGGAGAATGAAAAATATAATCTGACCTCCATCACTTCCCAACCGGACGTGACCGGATTGATATTATACCGTCCGACACGAGGCATGGTGTCCGACCACTTCAATGCCGAAAAGAAACATTACGGCACTGACATTGCCGCCAATCCCAACGAAAGCGTACTGGCAACCATGGACGGAACCGTCATCCTTAGTACATACACGGCTGAAACCGGTTATCTGATTGGCGTGCAACACAACCAGGATTTAATTTCGATCTACAAACACTGCGGCTCTCTCCTGAAAAAGGAAGGTGAACGGGTGAAAGGAGGCGAAGCCATCGCCCTGGTAGGAAATAGCGGAACACTTAGTACAGGGCCGCACCTGCACTTCGAACTTTGGTATAAAGGTCACCCGGTAAATCCGGAAAAATACATTGTTTTTTAGGTTGTCAATGATGAATGATGAGATATGGCGAGTGATGAGATATAAGTGATAATCAGCGATGATATGTTTGTCAACAAAATAGGAAGAAATAGATAAAATGAATATAGAGACTAATAAAAAGAAAAAACAAATAGCTATTCTAGGCTCCACAGGTTCTATCGGGACGCAGGCTTTGCAAGTCATCGAAGAGCATCCCGACCTGTACGAAGCATACGCACTGACAGCCAACAATCGTGTGGAACTACTGATTGCCCAGGCACGGAAGTTCCAGCCGGAAGTGGTAGTGATAGCCAACGAAGAAAAGTATTCCGAACTGAAAGAAGCATTGAGCGACCTGCCTATCAAGGTGTATGCAGGGACCGACGCTATCTGTCAGATTGTGGAAGCGGGTCCTATTGATATGGTATTGACAGCCATGGTCGGTTATGCCGGACTGAAGCCGACAATCAACGCGATCCGCGCCAAGAAAGCGATTGCATTGGCAAATAAAGAAACATTGGTAGTAGCAGGTGAACTGATTAACCAGCTGGCACAACAATATCGCACTCCGATTCTGCCGGTAGACTCTGAACACTCCGCCGTTTTTCAGTGTTTAGCGGGAGAAGTGGGCAATCCGATTGAGAAAGTGATATTGACTGCCTCCGGAGGTCCGTTCCGCACTTACACTTTGGAACAATTGAAGTCTGTGACTAAGACACAGGCCTTGAAACATCCCAATTGGGAAATGGGAGCAAAAATCACGATTGACTCTGCTTCTATGATGAATAAAGGTTTTGAAGTGATCGAAGCCAAATGGCTGTTCGGTGTTCAACCCAGTCAGATTGAGGTGGTTGTGCATCCGCAATCAGTCATTCACTCGATGGTGCAGTTTGAAGACGGAGCTGTAAAAGCACAGTTGGGCATGCCCGATATGCGCCTGCCCATCCAGTATGCATTCTCCTATCCCGACCGTATCAGTTCTTCTTTCGACAGGCTCGATTTCTCCAAATGCACGAACCTGACGTTTGAGCAACCCGACACGAAACGTTTCCGCAATCTGGCACTCGCTTACGAAGCGATGTATCGCGGAGGGAACATGCCTTGCATCGTTAATGCCGCCAATGAAGTAGTGGTAGCCTCTTTCCTGAAAGACGGCATCAGCTTCCTCGGCATGAGCGACGTGATAGAAAAAACAATGGAACGGGCCACCTTCATTGCCAACCCGACCTACGATGATTATGTGGCTACCGATGCGGAAGCAAGAAAGATAGCAGCAAGTCTGATATAATTCATTTCGTAGAGGAATAAAGAAAATAGAGAAATTGATTAGTATTAATATAAATTGAAAATAGCCTTTATATCTTCTCTTTGGCAGAGAATCCAGTGAAGGCTTTAAACTGTAAATAGACTATATGGAAACATTTTTGATTCGTGCCCTGCAATTGATTATGAGCTTATCTTTGCTCGTTATCATTCATGAAGGCGGGCATTTTCTTTTTGCCCGTTTGTTTAAGGTGCGTGTAGAAAAATTCTGCTTATTTTTTGACCCCTGGTTCACCCTGTTTAAATTCAAGCCCAAGAAAAGTGACACAGAATATGCAGTAGGTTGGCTGCCATTGGGCGGTTATGTCAAGATAGCCGGTATGATTGACGAGTCGATGGATACCGAGCAGATGAAACAACCCGAACAACCGTGGGAGTTCCGTTCCAAACCGGCGTGGCAACGTCTGCTAATCATGGTGGGTGGCGTACTGTTCAACTTCCTGTTGGCCCTGTTCATCTACTCGATGATTCTATTTGCGTGGGGCGACCAATATATAAAGGTGCAGGAAGCTCCTCTCGGTATGGATTTCAACGAAACGGCCAAATCCGTAGGTTTTCAGGACGGCGACATCCTTCTTTCTGCCGACGGTGTTCCTTTTGAACGTTATGACGGCGATATGTTGAGCCAGATTGCCGACGCCCGCGAAGTAAGCGTTATCCGCAACGGTGCGAAAGCCTCCGTTTATATCCCTGAAGACTTGATGCAACGCCTTCTGGCAGACAGTATCCGTTTTGCCTCCTACCGTTTCCCGTATGTGATAGACAGTGTGATGGTGAATTCTCCTGCCGCACAAGCAGGCATCCAACCGGGTGACAGCATTATCGCCCTGAACGGAACACCGATTTCTTTCTCCGACTTCAAAGAAGCGATGGCAGAACGTAAGAAAAACGCGGAAACCCTGCTCAAAGACAGCATAGATCCGCGCCTGATTACACTGACCTATGTGCGTGGCGGCGTAACCGACACATTGAATATGCGTGTAGACTCCGCCTACCTGATGGGTGTAACCGCCTGTCTCGTCACAGACCGCCTGCTCCCTATGGTGAAAAAAGAATATACTTTCTTCGAATCCTTCCCGGCAGGTGTCTCCCTCGGCGTAAAGACCCTGAAAGGATATGTAGGAAACATGAAATACCTCTTCTCGAAAGAAGGAGCCAAACAGCTAGGTGGCTTCGGAACGATCGGCAGCATCTTCCCCGCTACATGGGATTGGCACCAGTTCTGGTATATGACAGCCTTCCTTTCCATCATTCTGGCTTTCATGAATATCCTCCCTATCCCCGCATTGGACGGCGGCCACGTGCTCTTCCTCTTCTACGAGATGATAGCGCGCCGCAAACCGAGCGACAAATTTATGGAATACGCTCAAATGACCGGTATGATTCTACTCTTCGGTCTGTTGATATGGGCTAACTTCAACGATATTCTAAGGTTCTTCTTCTAACAGACCAAACGACAGAAGAAAGACATAAAAAAA
>NZ_GG774795.1:50631-61288 GCF_000163675.1 Bacteroides sp. D22
AGAACAGGTATTCACTCCTCTCTCATCCGGGATACTTTTTTTATAGTTGCTTGCCTTTAAATTTTCTAAATCTTCAACATCTTTTTTTTCTTTCCAAATCCGTTTCATCCAACTTGGGTGAAGGCACTGTGCACGTTTTAATATAATCGCCCTCCTGACAGGTATAATTGTAGTACACCTCCAGTTCCGGAGTGAGCTCCGCTTTCGGCACCAGCCTCAGTTTATTTATTTTCAATTAGCCTGACTTTATAAGTTCTTATTTTCTTTTCAGAGTGGAAGGCTGCGATAGTCTCAAGCTGCTGACGATAGCCGCCACAACAGCAAATCCACTTCCTACCATAAGGCAGACAGCCGTACTCCGGTCATGAGCGACGAAGCTGAAAAGCAATGCGACCAATGTTGTCCCGGTGGTCTGTCCCAACAGGCGGGCCATTCCCAACATACCACTGGCTCCGCCCGAACGTTGCGTAGGAGCGGAAGAGATAATCGTACTGTTGTTCGGTGTCTGGAACAATCCGAAGCCTGCCCCACACAGCATCAAACGCAGTATGATACTAATATCGGACGACTCGGCAGTCAGACTGGAAAGCGAGAAAAGCCCGACGGCAAACAGAGCCATCCCGACACTTCCCAAGATACCGGGGTGGATGCGCTCGACAAGATATCCTGCCAATGGAGCCGTGACAAGCGTAGCCAACGGCCACGGTGTGAGTAGAAGTCCAGTCATGACTTCGCTGTGTCCCAAAGTGTTCTGGAGGAAAAAAGGCAAAGAAACCATCGCTGTCATTTGTGCTATGAAAGAACAGATGGAAGTCAGGATGGACAGCCGGAAAATCGGAATCCGCAGCAGATCAAGAGGGAGCAGCGGAGTGGTCTGCGTCAGTTGCCGGCGCACGTAGTAGGTACCGACCACTGCCAACACAATCAGTTGAATGAAAAGGAAGTCCATTTTCTCATGGTGGGCAAATCCGTCCAGCGTGTAAATGAGCAGACCGAAAGTGACCGCATTCGCGATGGCACTGATGTAATCGAATTTACGTTTCGTACGCTCCTCCTGTCGTGGCAGATGTTTGATGCCAAGAAGCAATGCAGTGAGTCCCAACGGCACATTGATGGCAAACAACCAGTGCCAACTGGCAATGGAAAGAATACCGCTCGCCACAGATGGTCCAGCGGCAGCCGATATGGCGACTACCATTGCATTGATCCCCATCCCCCGCCCGATCTGGCTCTTCGGATAGATGTAACGCAGCTGTGCCGTATTCACACTAGTGATGGCGGAAGCGCTGAACCCTTGAAAGATACGGGCAACCGTCAAAGTCCAAAACGAATCGGACAAGGCACAGATCAATGAAGTGACGCAAAACAGTCCGATGCCCGAAAGAAAGACTTTCCGGTAACCGATGATTTCACCCAAAGCGGAAAAAGACAGTAACGATATAACGATGGCCAGCTGATAGCCGTTGATAATCCAGGTGGTTACAGCGGGAGAAGTCCCAAAATCATGCGAAAGTGTAGGTAGTACGATATTGACGATGTTAATATCCAGTACTGACATACAAAGAGCGAAGCCGACAGACACCACCGCCCAAATACGTTTAGGCATTGGCAAGCCATCGGTCTCATCGTTTTTTTGAGTTGGATTTATTGATTGTACCATAAAAACTTATTCTTGTAAGTAGTCGTTTATTTCTTCACCATCAAGCAGACACAAACACAGACGCAAGCCCCACCGGCTACCAAAAAGCGCCGCGTTACTCTGTGATGAAAAATGATTCACTTGGTTTCGTAAAGGTAAACAAAACAACGGTACAGGTGTTTTTGTTTCCTTTGAAAAATAAGTTTTTTTAGTGCTCAACTACTGAATTCAACTTACTCCAAATGTCGAATTACATTTACTTCAACTTCAAAATCCGCTGATTACTGCTTCCCCTGAACTCCAGATATGGAGAGAAAAGAGCCTGTTCGAAGCGTCCGTCCACCAATACATCAATATAATCAAGAGCGGCACTCAAACGAGGCTGCGCCTTAATTTCTTCGTATGTGTATCCGGTGTAGCACCACACGTTCATCCCTGTTTCCTCTTTCACCCGTTTCAGTAAAAGCAGGAACGCTTCCGGATGAAAAAACGGATCACCGCCGGAAAAAGTAACGCCGTCCAACAAAGGATTCGCTTTGATTTCACGAATGATGGACTGTATTTTCTCCTCCGTCAGTTCTTCTCCTACTCCCGGATTCCAACTCTCCGGGTTGTGGCAACCGGGACAATGATGGGAGCAGCCGGCAAGATAAATAGAAAACCTGATACCTTCACCGTCAACAATCGTTTCAGAATAAGTTCCTAGTAAATTCACTTCTTTAATAGCTAATGAAAAATGAAGATTTGAGAATGGATGATAACCATATAAATGTGGAATAAATACTCGTTACAGAACAGTACAAGATGAGAGTAACGTGCTGCAAGCAATAACCGAATAATGGATAATGAACCGTAACGCTTTCATCAAGCACCGTTCATTATCCATTCATCAATTATCAAACATTTATTCTACAAATGTTTTACACGGTCCTTCTCTTCTGCCCGCTTGGCAGAGTTCCAAGAGCTTAAATCGCCCGTCAGATAACCGGTGATACGGCGCATACGGAGAATACTTTCACTCTGGCATACAGGGCATTTATCGAAGATAACTCCCTTGTAACCACAGTTATGACAAGTGTCTACCGGGTGATTGATAGAGCCGTATCCAATTCCTTCGTCGTGCATCACTTTCACAATCTTGGCAATGGCACGCACATTCTTCTGCGCTTCACCGTCCAGCTCCACATACGTGATGTGTCCGCCGCGCGTAATAGCGTGGAACGGAGCTTCACGCTTGATTTTCTCAACGATGCTGATCGGTTCTTTCACGTCTACGTGGAAAGAGTTGACATAATAGTCGCGATCTGTCACTCCGGGGATTTTTCCATATTTCCGGCGGTCCATTTTCGTGAAACGTCCCGAAAGTCCTTCGGCAGGAGTAGCCAGAACGGAGTAGTTCAGGTTATATTTCTCTTTATATTCGTCTACCACTTTATTCATTTCCATCACCGCTTCATACAGCGTGTCCCATGCTTTCTGGCTGTGTCCGTGACCTTGTCCGTAGAGAGCCACCATCGCGTTATGCCCGCCGATAAATCCGATCCCCAGTGTACCGCTGCGCAAGGCGTCTCCTACCTGTTCGTTCGGATTCAGTTCGCCGCCGCCTTTCCACACATTATTTCCCATCATGAACGGGAACTGGCGTGCCAGGGCCGTACGCTGATACTGATAACGTTCGTAAAGCTGGTCGGCTACGAGCGCGGACATTTGGTGTACGGATTCGATGAAAATTTCTTTTGCCTTTTGTTCGATGGCGTCCTTGTTGCGTTCATCCTCTACCAGATTTTCCGCTTTGATACGGGCTTCGATAGCCAGTCTTGGCATATTCAGTGTGGTGAACGAAAGATTGCCACGTCCTAAAGAAGATTTTTCTCCGGCCACATTTTCAAAAACACGGGTACGGCAGCCCATTGTTGCCAGTTCGTAAATGTAACGCTGCGGATCGTCGGCTTTCCATTTCTCGTTCTTGTTGAAAGGTGTGTCGAGGAACATGAAGTTCGGGAACAACGCTTTCGCAGTAGTCTGGCAAGCCTTTAATAACAAGTCGAAGTTGGGAGCCTCGTAACTGTCGGTCATTGCCTCTTCGATGTTCTCCGCTTTCATTGCTTTCTCAAAGTCTTTCTCCGAGTAAGAAACGCCGTCTTTCACCTTGAATATCTGGATGGGGAATACGGGCACTTCTCCTCTGGTGCCGAGGCCTTCAATGGTAGCTTTCAGCAGTTCTTCGATCACCATGCGGCCTTCAGCAGAAGTGTCCGTTCCGTAGTTGATGGAACTGAATACCACTTGGTTACCGCCACGAGAATGCATCGTGTTCAGGTTGTGGATGAATCCTTCCATTGCCTGATGTGTATCTTTACGGGTCTGCTGGTAGGCTTTTTCGACGATGCGGGCAAGGTGTTCTTTATCTATAATGATCTGTAAAGCGACCAGAGCGATGCGCAATGTTTCGCGTTCGGCCTCGGTGGACTTGATAGACGGAAGGTATTCTTTAATCAACGTGCGGATGGATTTTTCATCGGCCTGATTTCCGTTTTCCATAGCCACATAGAAGTTGATGAACGATGCCAGATGCTTGCGGAAAGATTTGGCCACTCCTTTTGCCATGAAGAAATCGAAAGCCGGAATCGCCTGTCCGCCATGCTGCTCATTTTGGTTGGTCTGAAAGATGATGGTAGCCAGCGTAGCATAGCTTTGGATGCTTTGCGGGGTGCGGATGCTACCGTTCTTTGTGCGGAAACCGCGTTCAAAGAGGTCATCCATATCATATTGGATGCAGGTTGTCGTCTTTGTCGGATAATAATCCAGGTCGTGGATGTGAATGTCTCCCAACTGGTGCGCTTCGGCAAAACGTTTCGGCAACAAGTATTTATAGGTATAATCTTTAGTTACTTCGGAAGCGAACGTCATCATCTGTCCGGCAGGCGTGTGACTGCTCATGTTGGCGTTGCTCAAATTGACATCGTTCTTGTCGATAGCCACAATACCGTCCATCACCTGTTTCATCTGGGTTTTCTTATCACGCTCCGTATTCCGCCATTCGCGATAGATGATGTATTTCTTCGCTACTTCCGGCCGCACTTTCATCAACGACTTTTCTACCAAGTCTTGAATCTCTTCTACGGTGATCGTGGGGGTAGCAAACTGACTGATAACATTCATGGTGATGTCAGCAACCAACTGCTGCTCATCCTGAATTCCACTTGCACTGAATGCTTTACTGATTGCATTCTTAATCTTACTGATAGAGAAATCTTCTCTTTTACCATCACGTTTGATGATACAAATTTCCGCGTAGTTCATAACTTTAACTCCCGAAAGCATTAATAAATTAAAAATAGAAAATCTCTTCGGCAGGTCTTCTGACTTATCCCTCCCCCGCAACACCTTCCCACACCGGCATCGATGCAGTGGCCTATTGTGCGGATTCTTAGAGAATTACAGCAGCGGGTACTGTCGCTGATTTGCACAGCGTTCCCTCATTGACTAAACCTCTTTTTAGTTCCGAAACCGGATACAAAGATAGGAGATTATATCATAGCTTGGTTAGCTTTTAACATTAAATTTCGGGAAACTTTTCTTTCTCGCTGATACAGAAAGTTTTCCAAAACGGAAAACTTTTTTCTGATTTTAACGTGGATAATATTCCAAATCCGTTTATTTCACCCCAAAGACATATATAGTTTTTAGATACTTTACTCTTAGCGAAAAAAGGATGTGTTAAAAGTCTCCACAACTATCTTTTGCTTCATAAGTTATAGACTATTTTTTCACTTTCGACAAGCCTTTCTTCCCAATGGAATGAAAGAAATTATAATTTTTCTATTTCTTCTTTCGAAAGCCCGGTAGATTTCATAATAATATCGTCAGCCACACCTAATTCTTTCAAATTACGAGCTGTTTCTTCTTTACCTTTTTGCAAACCTTTCTGTAATCCTTTTTGTAAGCCTTTCTGTAAGCCCTTCTGTTCAGCAAAGTCCAACGTATTAAAATAATCGTTATAAACTTTCCATTCTTCTTCATACTGGGCTCTTTCCTCCTGGGTCATATTTGCTTTGGAAGCCAACTTTTCAAGTCGCTCGAAGACGGCCTTGCGAGCCTTGAAAGGCATCCGGTCAAGTGTATCCATATGCTTTAGTATATAAATCCAGCGTTCAAAATCATTTTCACATTCATCCTCTTCTTTATTGAAATTCGGCAGTTCGATAAAAATCTGCCGGAACTTGTTGCTGAAGAGCTTCCCCGTATCCCTGTCAGAAAGAACGATATCCGTTCTGATTTTAGAGGGCATATCCTTATCCATCACGAAATTCATGAAGAACACTCCGTACACGGCATCCAACTGGAAGTTCCAAACTCCCCTTTTCGCTTGCTGCGTAATGGCCCTAGAAAGATAGAAGAGGGCACGATCTTTAAAATAAGGCTGTTCCCGGTTCTGCATTTCTACGATAATACGTTCACCGGTATCGGTTACGCAATAGATGTCGTAGATAAGACCTCGTTCTGTTTTTACTTCCGGCGGCTGTTCGTTGTTAAGGAACCTGATGTCGGTGATTACGTGCTCGCCTACGAGCAAATCGTTCAAGAAGTCGATTAACAACTCCTTTTCTACCTCTCTGCCGAATAAAAACTTAAAGCCAAAATCGGTAAAGGGATTGATAAATCTTCCCATTATATGCTGTGTCTCAATTATAAAACAAAGATAGAGTTTTTTTGTTGAATACGGTCAAGAATAGAAGAAAATAAATGGATACAAAAAAAAGCTGCCTCATTCAGAAATATTTCTGTCTTAAAAAAATTATCATCAAAATTCTCATTTCCGCCATGTTTCCGAAAAAGTATTTTCAGAATACGAAAAAAAAAGAAAAGCTGCCTCGTCCATTCGAGACAGCTTCTTTACTTGCTCCTTACTTATGTTTACTCTATGAGTTGCTACACGTTTATTTTTACTTGTTCCGCGAGCTACGTGCAGACGGCACGTTCTATGTTTTTACGTCATTCCGTTTCATACCTTTTTTTTCAGGTATGCCAAGCCTTTTCCAGCTAGCTAATCCTTTTCTGCCTTGCCGTTTCTCCGGTGGCGGAAACGCAGAACTGCTTCAAGAATATCCAGCAACTTCTCCAATAATAGTCTCATCCGTTTTCTTTTTAAAAGTTAATAATCCGTTTTATGTCCGTTGGGATCCGTTTATATATCCGTTGGGATTTGACTGTCAACCGTCGGTCGTGTCCGGCTGACAGTCAAGTTACCGGTTAAGCTGCCGGGTCCGGCGCTTCTCCGCTTCCACCACCAGGTTTATTATCATCATCCGGTTCTTTGTCAATGACATCGTCGGCCACAAACGAACCCGCTACATCCTTGATGTGCACAAACTCCACCCCGGTGGTCAACGCACGGGTAGCACTTCCGTTGGCGGCACGAGTGTATTCGGGCGTAAACTGGCAACGCAATGAAGTGATCTGCGAACTGCTGACCTTATTTTCCAACTCTACCCCTTTCCCGTTTGCCTTGGCAATCATAGTAAACGTCCCCAAGCCTTCGAGGCGCACCGTGCGGCTATTGAGCAACTGTTCACGCATCACCGACATCAGGTTGCGAATGACGTTATGAACATCACCCGCTGTCAGCGAGGCTTTTTCTGCAATCAATTCCGCCATTTTCTGCGTATTGACCATTTTCCCGAATTTCACCAGACGGGGATAATAAAGTTTCTGTCCTTCCTTGTTGGCAAGCGTTGCCTGATACGGTTTGTAAATTAATGGCATACTTTTTTTCCTTTCTTCTTTTTAATGATTAATGAATAAATTTTATCTGTAACCGATTACGAAGGCAAAAGTATATGAAAGGAAAAAAGCAGAGAAACACGATGTGACAACTCGTCACAAGAACCAACAAAAAGACACAATTTCTACACGAGCTATGCCAACAAAGGCTTCTGTACAAAGCAGAACCACTTGGCATAAAAAAGCGTATCTTCGCATTCACACAGGATAAACTTAAAAGAAACAGATAAGTTCCTGTCACTGATTAATGGCTATTTTTTTAGGAGTAATCCGTGCCTAAATTATGATATAAACGAATTATGAACACCTACTAATAATAGAAAGTACCGACAATGAAAACAGAAACAACAGCAACCTCCGTCAACCCAAAAGAAATGCCGGAGACGGCAAACTCTACCCGCATACAGACTTACAGCAAAAGTCAGCTGGCCACACTTTATCTGCCTCACATACAGTCTGCCTCGGCACGCCGCACCCTCCGCAGTTGGATTGCCCAAAATACGGAATTACAAGCCGCACTCGCCCAAACCGGCTACAGTGAAAAGGCAATCTTACTTACTCCGGCTCAAGTTGGACTATTCTTCAAGTTTTTGGGAGAACCCTAAAAAACAAATACGGTACGGAAAGGAATGAAAATAGAGTGATCTGAATGGATATTTGACATCGTAGTGCCCGAGCAGGATTTCCCTTCAGCATACAAGTAATTTTTTAGACGCGGATGACACGGATTTTTAAAGTTGCACAGCTATTTAAAAATCCGCGTCCGTTATCCGCGTCCGTCATCCACCTCTAAAAGATAAATTCATAACTGGGCAAGAATATCGCCCGAAGCCGCCTTATTCCGAGGGCTCTTCTCCCGACGGTTTCATAAAATCGGCAGTGACCTCCGACAAAAGCCAACAGCAGCCCGTCATCGGTCCATTCCTTCTATTTTCGTCTTTAATTCTACTTTTTATTGTTCCTCTTTCTCCCTATCTCCTTATCTCCTTCCTTTTCCGTAGGATCCTTAACCAGTTTTTTGGAGGTATGAAACCGAATTTCAATGTCTATATGGCAGTCATTATCCACCGTGCAGTCTATATCTGCCGAATCGTCAACAATTAGATTTAAAATTTGACACAACACTTCGGGAAATCCGGGAATAAATTCAGACTCTCCAATGATACAAGCAGAATAATTATGAATAGTTGTCCAATCGGGGATAGGACTCTGACCGTCAAATTTACATTTGCATATACGTCCTATTGAAGAACGCGAACAATTCGAATCGTTCGCCACATAGCCTTCCGGAATATTATTCAACTGTTCTATCTTAAAAATGCGATCCACCACCGCTTTCTTCACATCGTCGTCACTATGACGGACACCGGTTGTTTTACTCTGTTTATCCCTACTTTTTACTTTAAATTTCTTATTTACCATTTTCATAATTTATTTTTATAATATTCCACAAAAGTCCGATATTTCTTTTAACATTTGTGTTCAAGCATGACACATTCGTTCTTATTCCATGAATAAATTCAAATATGGGTCGAATTTTTTAACGCATCGACTCATTCAAGCATGACACATTCGTATCCATTCTTTTTTTATGCGTCAAGCTTGGACAACCTTTACGCAACTCATCTTCTACCTTTGCCACCGTAATCAAAAATAAACCGAATAAGAAAATGACTGAAATCAAAAAGAATCATTCACTTCAACGGATACGGCTTATGAAGCAGGCCGCTGTCATCCGGCAAAGTAATGGCATGAGCCGGCACGATGCACTCGTCACGGCTCACCGGATAGGAAAGCTTATCCGACAAATGCATCACGGAAACGTCTGTTTCCGATATACCAAGCAGGATGGAACCATCCGTCGTGCCACCGGCACACTCATCGGCTACGAACATAGTTTCCGCCGCCCGTACACACCGAAACCGGAGAACACATTTGTCGTCTATTACGACATCGATGCCAAAGGCTGGCGCACCTTTCATGCTGAAAATTTTCTGGATATCGAAGTGGAATGAACCTACAAGAAAAAGGAATGAATCAGCAAGAACGAAAAGAGTGGGAAGCTCTTTGCAGACAGTATAATGTAGACTCCCTGCAAGAAGCGATTCAAGGTTGCCGGGAAGAATTAGAATTTCTCATTCACTGTGCCGAACGGCTCGAACCTCCTACAGAGCAAGATGAAGACAGCAAGAAACGCCGTTTAACACATACAAGAAACGCCGCTTTTCCACACTAGGAAACGCCGTTTAACAGATGCAGGAAACGCCGTTTCTCCTTGCTAAATTCAGAGAAGCGACTATTTTTTAACAGAGTATAATTTTATTAACATTTATCAGTATCAAGTATGGAAAATTGGAGATTTATTGAGGAAAACCCCGACTATATGATTTCAGATCATGGGCGGGTATTGAGCTTCAAAGGCAAATCGAAGTTAATTCTTTGCACCAAAATTATCGGGACCGGTTATGAAACAGTATCACTCCTAAATAAAGGAATTTGTACCGATTACCACGTCCACCGTTTAATTGCAAAAGCATTTATTCCCAACCCGAAACATCTGCCGCAAATAAACCACCTTGACGGAAACACAATGAACAACCACGTGTCAAACCTTGAATGGTTCGATGCATACACCAACACGATGCACGCCATCCGCACAGGATTACGCCCCACCGGAACAGGTTCCCGCAAAACTCCCTGCGCCGTAACGGATGCGAAAGGAATCATTTTACGTGCCTACCCGTCTATGAAAGAAATGGGCAGAGAGGAACGTCTGAAACCGTCACATCAACACTGGCTCATCCTGCAACTGAAACATCCGGATCGTGTATGGCTACATAACCTACGTGCAAGGCAACATCGGGGAAACGATTTCATGAAGGTTCCCTTTGCCAATTCATCGGCTTTATCCAAACTGCCTGTCTTTTTAAACTCATCGGCAATAACGGATACGACTGTACCACCGATTCACGCTCCAGGGTCGACGCATTATATTTTTTACTATCTTACAACTTGTATTTTATTTTTATATTATTGACTATTAGTGTATTATCTATTGTATATGTCGATTATTTTCCTTATCTTTATAAGATATTATAAAACATAAACTAACATGAAAATTGGCATAATTGACCTTTGTAAACAAATAGAAGATCCTAGGATGAACCGCAAAAAAGTACATAAAATGGAAACTATTATCTATATATCCATTGCTGCTGTAATCTGTGGCGCCCC